>DATBAA010000201.1:0-11863 GCA_036271755.1 Myxococcales bacterium
CGTCATGTCGCGCGAGACGATGCCGCCGATGGCCGTCTTGTTGTGCCCGTAGAAGGCGTGCTCGCCGCTGGGCTCGAAGAGGTGCAGGTCCACGTCGGTCAGGTCCGCGTCCCAGGCCAGCGAGACGCGCAGGTCGACGTCGAGCAACTGGTGCAGCCGAGGATCGAGCCGCGAAGAGTCGAGCGGCGCATCGCGGCGGTCGGCGCGGGCGAGGATGCGGTTCACCTCCATCAGCGCGATCAGCTCCATCTCAGGAAAGCGGTCCCAGCTCTTGTCCGCCACGTCCATCAGCAGGCTGACCGAACGTTGCGCGTCGCTTTCATGCGCGTGCTTCGTCTCGGCGCGGTCGGCCAGCACCAGCGCCAGGTCGCGCTTCGACTGCGGCTCCTCGGGGCGCAGCCGCAGCACCTTTTCGAGAATGCCCGCGGCCAGATCGAGCTCGCCCGCCTGCGACAGCCGCCAGGCGAGGACGCGCAGCAGCGCGGGGTCGTCCAAGCGCAGCTCGGCGAGATTCGACAAGATGCGCAGGCCCAGCGCCTTCTGGCTGTCGCGCAGGAAGAACTCCGCGCAGTCGAGGAAGAAGGCCGGGCTCTGGTGTTGCGTGCGTTCAGCCAGATACGCCGCGTAGGCCATGCCGTTTGCCGCCTTGCGCAGCGGGATCAGGTACGGCACCTGCGGATCCCACGGCTTGATGGCAATGGACGCTTCGGTGCTGGGCCCGGCGCTGTCGGCCTTCTTGGCCATCGGCGCAGCGGCCATCATCCGTGTAGCCATGGGCGGCGGGGCCGCGGGGGCAGCCATGCCGCCCACCGAGCCAGCAAAGGCCATTTCATCATGCATCACCACCGTGGACGGAGCCGGCGTGGTGAGGTCCCGGCGCCGAACGCGGCCCGCCTCCTCGCGCATCAGCTTCTGCCGTTCCTCCTCGTAGCGGAAGCCGGGCGGAACCTTGAAGTCGGTCTTCCACCATTGAACGCGCGCCTTCCACAGCGCGACCACCTCTTCGAGGTGGCTCTTCTGCGTGCCGTCCTGCTGCTGCTTCAGCTCGCCGATGCGCGCCAGGTAGTCGCGGCGCATGGCCGTGCGCGAAGCAGCCGGCTCGACGCGGTACTGCAGGTGTTGCTGCAGCGTCTCGAGCACCAGCAGTGACGTATTGGCGGTGACCAGCCCGAAGCGGCGGCCCAGGTCGAGCAGCGCGGCAGCGTTCTTCTCCGGGAAGAGAGAGAGCTCTTCGGCCTTGGCCTGCGCCCAGGCGGTCGCCACCGGACCCAGCCCTTCACCAACCTTGGCGGCCGCGCTGCGCCGCAGCTTCACCACCCGGCGGCTCGTCACCTCCGCACCAGCGCCGAAGGCGAGCGTCAGCTCCGCCTCGTCCGCGAGCAATCGTCCGCTGATCCGCGACCGATCGACGCCGCGCACGATCTGCACATCCGCTACTCCTGGCGAAGCCTTCACATAGAGCAGGCCGGCAGCGGGTTGGGTGATGGCAGAGGCATTCTCGACCAGCTGCGCGCCCGTCCGCTGCGACAGCGATCGCAAGAGCGCGCGGTCGGCCTGCGAGGAGCCGGTGACGGTCCACACCGGCACTTCGTCGGCCTGGGGCAGCGACTCGCCCAGCGTGCCGAACCCGTCGGAGCAGAGCACCCAGAGCGCGTCGTCCTGGTTGGGCAGCGCGGCCTTGGTGAGGTTGAGCTGCGCCAGCGCGGTGCCACCGTCGACCGCCGCCGAGCGCAGCGCTTGCAGCAACGACTTCGCATCTTCGAACGCCACCGGCCTCTCGGCCTTGTCGCGGAAGACCACCAGGTCCACGCCGGTCTTCGGCCACGCCTCGAGCAGCGCGGAGATGAACTTCAACTCCTTCTCCGTCGCTTCTTCTGTGCGGCTGCCCGACGCGTCCCACGCCAGCGCGATGCGCTTGGGAACGTACGGCGCGACTCCTGCTCCAACCGGAATGGTCTCACTCACTGCGAAGAAGACGTCGCCGGCGCCGGGCTCGAGCGAGAGCAGCTGCGCGGGCAAGTCGGGCAGCTCCACCAGCAGATCGCGCGCCGGCGCCGCCTCGCGCCACTGCGCCTTCGCCACCCAGCGATCCTGCCACTGCGACAGGCTCACATTTCCAAAGCCGCCGGTGATCTTCGGCGAGACAACCTGCTGCACGACTTCGACCTGCAGCGACACCTGCCCGATGGGCCGGTCGTATGGCAACGGCAAGTGATACGCGGCCTGGGCGCCATTGGTGGTGAGCGCGGAGACCCAGCGCAGCCGCACCGTTCGCGTGCCTTTGGCCGGAATCGGATAGACGCGCGTTCGATAGACGTTGCCGCGCACCTGCTCGACCAGGCCCGGATCGACGCCCTTGCGAATCTCCGTCTCGAGAATGACCCGCGCTTCGTCCTTCTGCACCACCACGCCGTCGACGAGCTGTCCGTCGAGGTCGAGCGCGTAGCCGTTCACCGTCGCGCCGTCCGGCAGCGGAAACTCGAGCTCTCCGTCGAGCACGCGGCCGTTCGGATTGCGGAACACGATCGTCTGCTCCGTCTGCGCGAAGAGCCCGTGGATGAGCACGCGGGTATCCAACGAAGCCACCTCGATGGGCTGCTCGGTGGCGGGCACGCGCAGGATCAGCCGCGGCCGGACCTGCGCCAGGACCGCGCCCGCGGCGAGCAGGAGCGGCCCCGCGAAGAGCAAGGCGTGATGCAGCGTCATCTGTGTTCTCCGGAAGTGGCTCATGCTTCAGGGAACGCACGAGCGGGCGAAAGCGATCTCAGCGGCGGAACGACGAATCAATCCGATCGAGTTTGCGCAATAAACCCGGCCAGGCGAGCCCTCCGCCCAGACCCTTTGTGACGGCCGCCACATTCTCCTTCACGCCTTTGCTGATGCGCTCATCTACTTGAATGAGCGCGGCGCCGGTGCTCTGCGCGGCGATCTGGATCTCGCAGGCGCGCTGCAGCGTGTACATGACCAGGAACGCATCGGCGACGGTGGCCCCGACGGTGAGCAAGCCGTGGTTGCGCAAAATCAACGCGCTGTTGTTTCCCAGATCGCGCACCAGGCGCGGCTTCTCGTCGTCGCGCAGCGCGATGCCTTCGTAGTGATGATAGGCGAGCGACGCCAAGGACACCGTCGCCTGCTGCGAGATGGGCAGGAGCCCGTCGGGCTGCGCGCTCACCGCGATGCCGTCGCGCGTATGCGTGTGCAGCACGCAGACGACGTCGGGCCGCGCCGCGTGCACCGCGCTGTGGATGACGAAGCCCGCCGGGTTCACCGGAAAGTCGCTCTTCGAGATCTTCTCGCCGTGCGCGTCCACCTTGATCAGGCTCGAGGCGGTGATCTCCTCGAAGAGCATCCCGTACGGATTGATGAGGAAGTGATGCTCGGGCCCGGGCACGCGCACCGAGATGTGCGTGAAGACCAGATCGTCCCAGCGATGGAGCGCGATCAGCCGGTAGCAGGCGGCAAGGTCGACGCGCAGGCTCTCTTCCGCGACAGTTTGATCGGGCATGCGCCCATCTTACTGCGCGGCGGACCGGGCGGCTTTCACCATGGCGACGAGCGCCCGCCGCACCTCGTCCGGGGTAGCGAGCGCTCTCTCGAAGTCGAAGCGGATCAGCTCGCCGGGCGTCTCGACGTCGAAGCCATGGGAGTCGACGGCGGTCATGCGCGCGCCCGGAGCTTCGAGGCCGCGATAGTGGCGGCAGTAGAGCTGCAAGGCCTCGCCGTGGTCGGCGTTCATGTGCGTGAGGATGGCTTGCGCGTGCGGCTGCAGCGGATCGGGGCCGAGCAGAAGCTCGCTGGCCGGGAGCCAATGGATCTCGCCGAAGCCGCCGATGAACCGCGCCTCTTCGATGGAGAGGACGTAGAGCTGGAAATCGTGGCCGCTGGCGGTGCGCGCCGCCGCGGGATGGCGCGCGAGATAGCGGGCGTGCGCCTGGCGATCATCTGCTGCTCGCGAGATGCGGCCCAGCAAAGTCACGCGCCCGAACGCCTGCGGATCTTCGGCCGTGGCGTTCTCTTGCACGAGCAGGCTGGCGCGAGAGTCGGCGAGCGCGTTCTTGGTGTGCTGCGCGAGCCCGCTCATGAGCAGGATCGGCTCGCCGCGCTCGTTCAACGCGTAGGGCGCTAGAGAGCCGAACGGCCAGCCGGGCTTGTGCAGCGACAAGGTCGAGAGCACCCCTTGCCGCTGCTGCCGCACCAGCTCGCGAGCCGTCATCTTAGTGAGCCATGGCCGCGCCGGCGGCCGGCTTGGCCTTGCGGGTGAGCAGCACCGCCGGGACCATGATGGCCGCGAAGACGCAGAAGACCATGATGACGTCCGCGTAGGCCAGCGTCTGGGCCTGCTTCACCACCTGCCCATAGATGTTGCCCAAAGCCATCTTGTCCGCGGTGGACGGCGCGATGCCGTGCGCCTGCAAGTAGCTGGAGAGGGCGTGCAGCCGCGCGTCGAGCTCTCCGCCCCGGACGACGTTGCTCGCGAGCTGGCTCTGGTGCGTCTGCGACCGCCGCGCCACCGCCGTGGCGACGAAGGCGATGCCGATGTCTCCGCCCATGTTGCGGAAGAGGTTGACGATGCCGGACACCTGGTTGTTCTTCGAGGGCGGAATGCCGTTGTAGATGACGGTATTGATGGGCACGAACAAGAAGGCGATGCCGAAGGAGAGATAGACGCGCAGCAGCACCGCGTGCTTGAAGTCGATGCCCGGATAGAGCGTGTGCGCGAAGTACCAGAGCGCGACGGTCAACGAGAAGAAACCAAAGGCGATCATATAGCGCGTGTCTATCTTGCCGATCATCCGCCCGACGAACGGCAATAGACAAATCACTACGAAGCCGCCCGGCGACAGCGCCATGCCGCTGTCCTGCGCCGAATAGCCCATCCAGATTTGGAGATATTGAGGGAGCAGCACCGTACTCCCATAGAGCGTCATGCCCAAGACGAGCATCATGATGTTGGCGATGGCGAAGTTGCTGCTGCGGAAGAGCTTCACGTCGACGATGGGGTGCTCGTTCCTCCATTCCCAGACGACGAAGCCAACCAGGCACACCGCGGCCACGACGATGAAGAAGATGATGGCGTGGCTGTGGAACCAGTCGTCTTCCTGGCCCTTGTCGAGCACGAACTCCAGCGCGCCCAGGCCGATGGCGATGAGCGCGAGGCCGACGCCGTCGATCTTGAACTTGGCCGAGTCCTTCTTCAGCTTGACGAGGTGCGGCGGGTCCATCAGCACGCGCCCCGAGAGCATGAGCGAGAGGATGCCGACGGGCACGTTGATGAAGAAGACCCAGCGCCAGCTGTAGTGGTCGGTGATGAAGCCGCCCAGGGTGGGCCCGATGGCGGGCGCGAGCACCACGGCCATGCCGTAGACCGCGAAGGCCATGCCGCGCTTGGCGGGCGGGAAGGTGTCCGCGAGGATGGCCTGCTCGGAAGGCCCGAGGCCACCGCCGCCGATGCCTTGCAGGACGCGGAAGAAGATCAAGAGGCCCAGGTTCGGGGCGATGCCGCAGAGGAACGAGCTGATGGTGAAGAGGACGACGCAAGACATGTAGAAGCGCTTGCGGCCGACGCGGTTGGCGATCCAGCCCGAGATGGGCAGCACCACCGCGTTGGAGACCAGATAGGAGGTGAGGACCCAGGTGGCCTGGTCCTCGCTGGCAGACAGCGTCCCGGCGATGTGCGGCAGCGAGACGTTGGCGATGGCGGTGTCGAGCACCTCCATGAAGGTCGCCATGGTGACGATGAGCGCCACCGTCCAGGGATTGTACCCGCCGGTCCAGCCCTGCTCCTGGGTGATGCGCTCCGACTCCTCCGGAGAGAGCCTCGCGGCTTCCTCGGCGGTCATCGCACGCGGACCTTGGGTTCAGCCGACATACCCGGCCGCAGCCGCTCCAGGCCGGCCTGGTTGGGGTCGAGCGAGATGCGCACCGGAATGCGCTGCACGACCTTCACGTAGTTGCCGGTGGCGTTCTCGGGCGGCAGCAGGCTGTAGCGCGAGCCGGTGGCGGCCGCGAAGCTCTGCACCTTGCCGGTGAAGTCTTTGTCCAGCGAGTCGACGTGGATCTCGACCTCCTGGCCGATCTTCATCTGCTCGATCTGCGTCTCGCGGAAGTTGGCCGTGACCCACTGGTTGCCGGTCTGGCTGAGCGAGAAGAGCTGCTGGCCGGGCTGCACGCGGTCGCCGATGTTCACCGACCGCTTGCCGAGCACGCCGGAGACGGGCGCGGCCAGCTTGCCGTAGCTGTAGTTGAGCTGCGCCTGCTTGTACTGGGCCTGCGCCAGCTCCAAGTTGGCCTGCCGCACCGAGAGGTTGGCCTGGCGCTCGACCAGCTGGCGGGGAGCGTTGGCGCGCGTCTCCACCAGGCGCGACTGGGCCGACTGCAGCGTGGCCTTGCGCTGATCGATGCGCTTCTTGGCGGTGGCGACTGCCGCGGCAGCGGCGTCTGCCGCGCTGACGCGCTGGTCATAGTCCGCCTGCGGAATGACCTTCGAGGCCAAGAGCTCGACCGCGCGGGCCTTCTGCTGCTGAGCAAACTTGTTGTTGGCCTCGGCCTGATCGAGCTCTCGCCTGGCCGCTTCCAGATCGGCGTCGGCGTTGGTCACGGCATCTCCGCCGGTGGCGAGCGAGGCCGTGTTGCTCGACTGGGTGATGCCGACGGACGGCTGCTCCGCCTGCAGCTGGGCCTGGGCCTGGGCGAGCGCCGCCTTGGACTGGGCGAGCGCGACCTCCAGATCGGCCGGATCGAGCTCGACCATGATGTCGCCCTGCTTCACTTCCTGGTTGTCGTCGAAGTGGACCGCGACGACCGTGCCCTGGACGCGGGTCGAGACCGCGGTGATGTACCCGTCGATCTGCGCGTCGTCGGTGTCCTCGAAGTGGCGCGCATGCAGCCAGTAGAGGAGGCCGGCGATGAACGCCACCGCCAGGCCGCCCATGACGAAGAAGCGCGTGTTGCTCTTCTTCGGCGCCTCGACGGGGTTTTCCTTCTTCTGCGCGGGTGCGTCCGGCCGTTCAGCGCCATTGCCCTGCTTGCGTGCTTCGGCCTGCTCGTGCTGCTCCGCCATCGCGAACTCTCCTCATGCACTGCCGACTGACCGCGTTACGATGCTCTGGCGGCTACTTTGTTTCAGGCGCGACCGAGAAAGTTGGCTCGCGCCACATGGACGCCTGCTTGAAGAAGCCGAAGTGCCCAGCGGGACCCTGGTGCAAGATCAACTCTTTGCGGGCATTTGGGTAGAGCTCGAGCAGCTTTTGCACCGCCTCCTTCGGCGCATAGGAGTCGTCCGAGAAGGCCACCGCTCGCAGGGGGCCGGTGTAGCGGTCGAACCCCAGGCCGCCCTGCTTGTCTGCATACTTCCGGACATAGCGTGGGTGGCGGCCCCACTCTGCCCACTCGCGCGCCACGCCCTTGGGGACGTCCTCGCCTTGGCGGAAGCGGCGCATGGGCAGGTAGCCGTTGATGGCCACCATGGCCGGGAGCACGCCGTGGAAGAGCGCTCCAATGATGGCCCGCGGCCGCCCGCGGTAGGCGCGCCAGTACGCCGAACCCGAAGCGATGAAGAGCGCCGAGGCGATGGGTGCGTCTGGCAGGAGCCCCATCAGCTGACCGCCGGCGCTGTGGCCGATCCAATGGAGCGGCAGGCCGGGATAGCGCTTCAGCAGGAAGTCGACGGCGCCGCCCAGGTCCTGCTCGCCCCAGTCGTGGAAGGTGGCCGGGTCGTCCTTGATGGAGCCGCTCTTCGACGAGCCGATGCCGCGATAGTCGACCGCCAGCGCCGCGAGGCCGGTGGTGCTCAGGTACTCGGCGTAGCGGCTGTAGAAGCGGGCCGGCACCGCCATGGCCGCGGCGATCAGCACGCAGCCGCGCGGGCTCTCGGGAGCGAAGAATTCGTAGCCGATCAGCCGGCCGTCTCGAGCGGGGAGCTGGTTCAAGGCATCGCGTCGCGCGGAACGGGCGGCTTGACGTCGTCGGGCTTGTTCTCGATGCGGATGGCGCCGGTGTCGAGGCCGCTGGCGGGCGTCGCCGTCCTGGCGGTGACGGACTGCCCGTCGGAGGCCACGCACTTGTCGCCGAAGAAGCCTTCGTCGCACTTCTCGCCGGCGCTGCAGAGGCCGTGGCAGGGCAAGACTTCGCAGAGGCCCGAACGGGCGTTGCACACCTCGCCCTGCTGGCAGATGGCGTAGCAGCCGCCCAGCGCCTTCGAGCCGGCGGAGGCGGCCACCGCGACGGCCGTGGCCGTGGCGACGCCCGCGCCGGTGGAGACCCCGGAGCCCATGACCCTGCCGAATTTGGCGTTGCTGCAGCTCACGAGCAGCAAGAGGAGGATTGCGCGACGCATGCGGCCGCGAGCTTAGCGCTTGCCGCGAGCTTTGTCAGACCCCTGCGCTAAGGTGCGCGGAATGCGGGCGGTGATCACTTCGGCGGGGGCACACGCGCGGCTGCTGCGTGCGCAAGAATGGCTTGCGGCGCGGCCGCGCGCGCTGGTGCTGGGGGCATCGCTCGACGCGGCTTCAGAGGTGGCCCGGGCCGCTGCGCTGCGGCTGGGCGCCTCCTTCGGCTGGCAGCGCTTCACGCTGGGGCGCTTCGCGGCGCTCCTGGCGGCGCGGCAGCTGGCCGATCTGGGGCTGTCGCCCATCTCGCAGCTCGGGCTCTTGGGGGTTTGCGCGCGCATCGTCCACCGGCTCGGCAAGGCTTCCGCGCTGGGGCGATTCCAGCCGCTCGCGGACCAGCCCGGCCTCTCGCGCGCGCTGGCGCGGACGCTGCAAGAGCTGCGGCTGGCGGAGGCGCGGCCGGAGGGCGACCTGGGGCGGATTCTCGCGGAGTACGAATCCGAGCTTTCGGCCGCGGGGCTGGCCGACCGCGCGCGCGTCTTCGAGCTGGCGCTGACGGCTTCTCACGAGCTGCTCGGGCTACCCGCCCTCCTCGTCGATCTGCCGCTGCAGGCGCCGCTCGAGGCGCGGCTCCTCTCGCGGCTGTCTGGAGACGTGCTGGCGGTGGCCCCGTCGAGCGACGCGGCCCGCGTCTCGGAGGCGCTCGGCGTCGCGGCGGAGGCGTTGGCAGAGCCGCGCGAGACCTCGCTGTCGCGCGTGCAGCAGGGCCTCTTCCAGGAGCAGTTCCACGAGGGCAAGCCGCTGGGAGAAGACGTGGTGCTGCTCTCGGCGCCCGGCGAAGCGCGGGAGTGCGTGGAGATCGCGCGCCTCGTGCTGCGCGAGGCCGCGCGCGGGGTTCCGTTCGACGCCATGGCGGTGCTGCTGCGGGCGCCGTCGCAGTACCGACCGCTCCTGCAAGAGGCCTTCGCGCGCGCGGGCGTGCCGGCGCACTTCGCCTCCGGGACGCTGCGGCCGGACCCGGCGGGGCGCGCATTTCTCGCGCTCCTGGCCTGCGCCGCGGAGGGGCTCTCGGCGCGGCGCTTCGCGGAGTATCTGTCGCTCGGAGAAGTGCCCAAGGCTGTCCAGGGCGGAGCGCCGCCGCCCGCCCCGCCGCCGGGAGACAACTGGGTGCCGCCCGACGCCGAGCTCTCCCCGCAGCCGTTGCCGCAGCCTGTCGAAGACAGCAGCGACGATGCCCCGGTCGTCGAAGGCACGCTGCGCGCGCCGTGGAAGTGGGAGGATTTTCTCCTCAAGGCGGCCGTCATCGGCGGGCGCGATCGCTGGGCGCGCAGGCTCGCGGGCTACGAAGGCGACCTTCGCGTCAAGCTCGGGGCCGAGGAGGACGAAGCCCGGGCAGAGGGCCTTGGGCGCGACCTCTCGAACTTGAAGTCGCTGCGCGACTTCGCGCTGCCGCTGATCGAGGTCCTGGACGGGCTGCCGCGCGAGGCGGCCTGGGGCGAGTGGCTTGCGCAGCTGGCCGCGCTGGCCGCCCGCGCGCTGCGCAGTCCCGAGCGCGTGCAGTCCCTGCTGGCGGAGCTCGCGCCCATGGGTCCCGTCGGGCCGGTGACGCTGGCGGAAGTGCGGCTGGTCCTGGGACGCAAGCTCACCGAGCTGCCCGTGCCGCCGCCGTCGCGCAGGCACGGCTCGGTCTACGTCGCCGAGGCCGCCGCGGCGCGCGGGCTCTCGTTTGACGTGGTCTTCATTCCAGGGCTTGCGGAAAAGCTCTTCCCGCAGAAAGTCCTCGAGGACCCGCTGCTGCGCGACAGCGACCGCCTCGAGGGAATGGAGACGAGCGAAGGCCGCATCGCGCAGGAGCGGCTGGCGCTGCGGCTCGCGGTCGGCGCGGCCCGGCGCGCGGCGGTGCTCTCGTGGCCGCGCATCGATCTCTCGCAGGGCCGGGCGCGCGTGCCGTCGTTCTACGGCCTCGAGGTGCTGCGCGCCGCGGAGGGCAAGCTGCCGGCGTTCTCCGAGCTTGCCCGCCGGGCGGAGGAGACCGCGGGCGCCCGCGCGGGCTGGCCCGCCCCGCGCGAGTCGCAGGACGCCATCGACGAGGCCGAGCACGACCTGGCCCTGCTGGCGCGCGCCTTCGGGCAGACGGACGAAGAGCGCAAAGGCACCGCCGCGTATCTGCTCGAAGCCAACCCGCACTTGAAGCGCGCGCTGCGGGCGCGAGCCCGGCGGTGGCTCAAGCGCTGGACCCAGGCCGACGGGTTGGTGCTGCTCGACGAGCCCGGCAAGCCGGTGGACCAGGCGGCGTGGACGGCGCTGCGCAAGCATTTGCCGGCCGAGCGGCCCTACTCGCCCACCGCGCTGCAGAACTACTCTGCCTGCCCCTATAAATTCGTGCTCCAGGCCGTGCACCGGCTGTCGGTGCGAGAGGTGCCCGAAGCCATCGACGAGATCGACCCGCTCGCCCGCGGCTCGCTCATCCACGAGGTGCAGTTCAAGCTGCTCCGCGAGCTGCAAGAGGCCGGCGCGCTGCCCATCACGGAGACGTCGCTGCGCGACGCGGAGGCCCGGCTGGAGAGGGTCCTGGCCCAGGTCGCGGCCGCCTATGCCGACAAGCTCGCGCCCGCCATCGAGCGCGTCTGGACAGACTGCATCGCCGCCGTCTCGGTCGACCTGCGCGAGTGGCTGCGGCGCATGACCGGCGAGCTGTCCTGGGACCCGTGGCGCTTCGAGCTCTCCTTCGGCCTCGCCAACGACGTCACCGAGCGAGACCCGCACAGCACGCCCGACCCGGTGCGCCTCGACGAAGGCCTCCAGCTGCGCGGCTCCATCGACCTCGTCGAGCGCCGGCCCTCCGGCGAGCTTCGCGCTACGGATTACAAGACGGGCAAAGCGTGGGCGAAGCCGGGCGTGGTCATCGGCGGCGGCGCCACGCTGCAGCCCGCGCTCTACGCGCTCGCGCTCGAAAAGCTCTTCCCCGGCACGCGCGTCGAAGGCGGGCGCCTCTACTATTCGACCTACAACGGAGAGTTCACGCCCATCGACGTGCCGCTCACGCCTGAAGTGCGCGGCGACGTGCAGCTCCTGGCGCAGACCATCTCCCAAGCGGTGGAGAAGGGCTTCTTGCCGGCCGCGCCGCGCAAGAACGACCGGTACTCCGAGTGCGACCGCTGCGACTATCTGCCGGTGTGCGGACCGGGCGAGCTGCTGCGCGTCAGCCGCAAACCGCAAGAAGCCTTGGAGCCGCTGCAGACGCTGCGGAAGTTGCCATGAACGACCAGGCCGCGCGCGAGCGCATCCGCCACGATCTGACCGCCACGCTCGTCGTCGAGGCAGCGGCCGGCACGGGCAAGACCACTGAGCTCGTGGCGCGCATCGTCGCGCTGGTGCGGGACGGGCACACCACGCTGGACCGCATCCTCTCCGTCACCTTCACCGACCTGGCCGCGGGCGAGATGAAGCTGCGCCTGCGCGGAGAGCTCGAGAAGGCGCGCGCGGACGCGCCGGCTGCGATCCAGGCGCGGCTCGACAACGCGCTGTCTCGTCTG
>DATBAA010000202.1:0-10582 GCA_036271755.1 Myxococcales bacterium
GGCCGATTCGTCGAGCAGGCGCAGCCCTTCCGCGATGAGCTTCGCGTTCCAGCGCGAGCGGTCCTGGTTCATCAAGGAGCTCAGGTTGCCGGCCGCATCGACGCGGGCCGGGAGCCGCGCGGCGTGCAGACAGAAGAGCGCGCAGAGCGCCAGCGTCGAAGGCGTGCGGGCCAGCGCGTGATCGCGCAGCAGCGAAGCGAGGCGCATGGCCTCTTCGCACAGCTCGACGCGGACGGCAGAGCTGCCGTGGTAGCCCTCGTTGAAGAGCAGGTAGATGGCGCGCTGCACCGCTTTCAGCCTGGCCGCGAAGTCGTCTGCCTTGGTCAGCTCGAAGAGCTTCGAAGAGCCCGCCAGGACTCTCTTTGCGCGCGCGATGCGCTTCTCGATGGCCGAGCGCCCGGTCAAGAACGCCGCGGCGATCTCGGCCGCGCCGAACCCGCAGAGGATGTTCAGCACCAGCGCGATCTGCGCCTCTTCGGGCAGCTGCGGATGGCAGCAGGAGAAGACCATCCGCAGCTGATCGTCCTTGATGGCCAGCGGATGGAGCAGCTCTTCCACCGCGGGCCGCAGCGTCCATTCGGAGTCGACCAGCCGCGAGAGCTCGGGCGCGAAGGTGCGGGCCGTCCGCTCGCGCCGGAGCACGTCGAGCGCGCGGTTCTTCGCGGCCGTCAGCAGCCACGCCTCCGGATCGCGCGGGACGCCGTGGAACTTCCACACCTCGAGCGCGCTGCAGAGGGCGTCTTGCACGACGTCCTCCGCGAGCGACAGGTTGTGGATGCCGAAGAGGCGCGTCACCGCCGCGACCAGCCGTCCCGCTTCGCGGCGAAACAGATGGTCGGGCACCGGCACTTTTACATCTTCCGGATGGGGCGCACTTCGACCGAGCCGCCGATCTCGAAGATGGGGCAGCCCATGGACAACTCGACCGCGTGCCCCAGGTCCTTGGTCTGGATGAGCGAGTAGCCGCCGACCAGATCCTTCGCCTCGGCGTACGGCCCGTCGGTGACGTTCTTCGACTTGCCCTTCACGACCTTGCCGCCGTCTTCCAGCGGGTTGCCCATGTCCTTGATGTGGCCCTTCTCGGCGAGGCCTTTGATCCAGCTGGTCCAGGCCTGCATGCTCTGCTGCATCTGCTCGGGAGTGCGGTTGGGCTCGACGCCGCGGTAGATGAAGAGAAAGTCGCTCATTTTGTTTCTCCTTGGTTTGTACTTCGCGCCAAGGACGGGCGGCGGCAAGCGCGCCGGACAAATTTCTTTTGCCGCGGCTACATGCTGCCGGTGAAGCTGACCGAGAACGGCTCGATGGACCCGCAGCCGGTCAGCGTTCCCGTGACGGAGAGCGAGAGCGCTCCGAGCGAGGACAAGGACGCGGTGCCTCCTTGAATGGCCAGGCTCGCGCTGGCGCAGGTGCTGGTGGCCGCGGGCGGACAGGTGATGGCTTCGACCTCGAGATCGGTGTCGTCGGTCGCGGTCGCCAGAGGTCCGCTGCCGTCCGGGCAGAGGCTGATGATGAGCTGGCCGTTGCCGGCGTCGCCGATCTGCACCGACGCGTTCGCCGCCGTCGGGGCCGCCGAGTTGAGGGAGATGCTCTCGGCGCCGCTCCAGGTGCCGATGAAGCTGGAGTCGCCCGTCAGGCCCTGGACGCAACCCGCGAGGCAGAGCACCGTCATCAACGCCAGCATCTTCTTCATGGTCATGACCTACCGGCCGGATGTTTCAAGGCGATTTCAGCTGCACGTGCTCGGCGGAGGCCAGGGCCTGGGCGCGGACCATGCGGGTCAGGTCGCGCTCGAGCTGCTGCACCCGCGCGGTCAGCCGCCAGGCGGCATAGAGCAGGCCGGTGATGGCGATGAACGTAAGCGCGTTGACGCCGGTGCCGACCCCGATCATCTGCGCGAACTGGTCGGTCTTCTGCGGGACGAAGACCACCACCGCGATGCCGCTCCAGATCAGCAGCCAGAAGCAGAGCTCGAAGAAGAGCGCCTGCTTGCGCCGGAAGCGGCCCACGAGCCGCAGCACCGCGAAGAGCGCGAAGAGGAAGGTGACTGCTTTGATGACCATCTATTTCTCCATCAGGGCGTGGACGAGCAGCCGCAAGAGGATGCTGACGACGTTCACCGACCGCTGCCCTTTGGCGAGCGAGTAGTCCGTGTAGATGGCGCGGATAGGGACCTCGGCGTAGCGCAGCCGCAGGTCGTGGATCTGCTTGATGAACTCGGACGACACCTCCATGCGATCGGTGCGGAGGGTGATTCCTTCGATTGCCCGGCGCGAGAAGCCGCGCAGGCCGCTCTGCGAATCGGTCGAGTGCAGGCCGAACATCAAGGAGGTGATGAAGGAGAGGCCCCAGTTGCCCAGCGTGCGGCGAAAGGGCATGCCCTCGCCGCTCAGCATGCGCGAGCCGATGACCGCGTCGGCCGTGCCGGCGGCGAGCGGACCCAGCACCACCGCGATGTCCTCCGGCGCGTGCTGGCCGTCGGCATCGTAGGTGATGGCGTAGTCGAAGCCGTGCAGCTTGGCGTAGGCGAGGCCGGTGCCCAGCGCGCCGCCGAGGCCGCGGTTGGCGAGGTGGCGCATCAGCACCACCCGCGGGTCTCCGCACCCGCGCACGATCTCGGCGGTGGCGTCCGACGAGCCGTCGTCCACCACCGCGATGACGACCTGGTCCGCTCCGTCGATCGCCGCTGGAATTCGAGCCAGCGTCGCCGCGATGACGCCCGCCTCATTGAACGCCGGAATGATGATGCAAAGAGAGGGCACGGACCGGAAGCGTACTACAGTGGCAAGCCGTGCGCGTCGCCCAGGTCTGCCACTACTACCTGCCGCACCTGGGCGGCATCGAGATCTACACGCACAGGACCGCGCGAGACCTGCTCGCGGCGGGCGACGAGTGCCGCGTCTTCTCGTCGAAGCACAGCCTGCGCGAGGGCGCGCCGCTGCCGGAGGCCGCCTATCTGCGGTCGTTCACGGCGCGCAATCCCTGGCTGCCCGGCGTGTCGAGGGCCGTGCGCGCCTATGCGCCCGACGTCATCCACGCGCAGTCGATCTGGTTCTGGCCCTGCGTGCAGGTGGCCCGGCTGGGCATTCCGCTGGCGGTGACGGTGCACGGCCTCTGGCCCGACGAAGCGAGCCCGCTGCTGCAGGCGGCGCTGCGCGGATTTCAGCCGCTGGCACAGAGCGTCTTGTCGAAGGCGCGCGCGATCATCGTGCTCACCGAGGAGGAGCGCGCGAAGCTGCACCAGCGCTTCAAGGTCGACGCGGGCCGCGTGCGCGTCATCGGCAACGGGCCCGACGCGGTCGAGCCCGCGAAGCTCACGCGCGGGCGGTTCTTTCTCTTCACCGGCCGCATCCTTCCGGAGAAAAACGCGCACGTGCTCGCCGAAGCCTTCGCGCGATTGCAGACCGACGCGGAGCTGGTCTTTCTCGGGCCGTGCGATGCGGCCTACGCGGCTAGGTTGCGCGCGTTCAAGCCAGGGAAGATCTTCGTCGAGGCGCCGCTCGACCCGGTGCGGGACGCGGCGAAGCTCGCGGGCTGGTATGCGGCCGCGGAGCTGTCGGTGGCCATCGGCGCCTGGGAAGGCCAGCCGACGCGGGTGCTGGAGTCGCTGGCGCAGGGAACGCCGGCGCTCAGCTCTTCGACGTTGATCCGCGACGGAGAGAACGGCCTCTTCGTCCAGCAGATCGACGTGAACGGCGTTCACCAGCATCTCTTGCACTGGCTCTCGTTGAAAGATCGCGCGGGCATGCGCGCGCGGGCCCGCGCCTCCGCGCAGGAGCACTTGTGGCCGTCGAAGTTCAAGCCGCTGCGCGAGGCTCTGGCAGAGGCGGCCGGGCCATGAGCGTCTCGGTGGTCATCCCCTGCTACGGCGGCGCCACGCTGCCGCGGACGCTCGCCTCGATCCGTGCGCAGACGCTACCGGCGCTGGAGATCATCGTCGTCGATGACGCGAGCCCCGTGCCCGTCGAAGCGCCTGGGGCCCGCGTCATTCGCCTGGAGCGGAACGGCGGCCCGGCCGACGCCCGCAACGCCGGCTGGGACGCGGCGCGGGGAAAGTACGTCGCCTTTCTCGACTCGGACGATGCCTGGCACCCGCGCAAGCTCGAGTGGCAGTCGAAGGTCATGGAGGAGAACCCCCGGCTTGCCCTGACCGCCACGGGCCTCTTCGAGTCGCGCACCGACCCGGCCGTCTGGCCCGCCTGCGACTCGCCGCCAAAGCTGGCGAGCTATTCGCGGGCGCGCTCGCTCCTGGTCAATCCGTCGCATCCGCCCACCTGGATGGTGCGTCGCGAGCTGCCCCGCCGTTTTCCGCGCGGCGTGCGTTACGTCGAGGACTACCTCTTCCTGCTCGAGCTGCTCCTCGACGGCGAGCCCATCCAGCACCTCGACGCCCAGCTGGCCTGCGTCTTCAAGCCGCGCCTGGGCCGCACCACCGGCCTCTCCAGCCAGCTGTGGAAGATGGAGCGCGGCGAGCTGTCGGTCTACCAGTCGCTGCACGCCTCCGGCCGCCTCTCGTTCGCCTCGGCCAAGGCGCTGCAGGCCGCTTCGCTGGTCAAGTTCGGCCGCCGCCTCGCGCTGCGCGTGCTCCGCTAGAACGGAATCTCGGCGCGAAGCTTTGCCTCGAGCGCCAGCATCTTCTCGCGCGGCCGCTCGCGGATGGCCTTCGCGGGCGAGCCGACGTTGATGGTCCAGGGCTCGAGGTCCTTCGAGACGAGCGAGAGCGCGCCCACCACCGCGCCCTCCCCGATGGTCACCCCGGGCAGCACCACCGCGTTCGACCCGATGAGCGCGTGCTTGTGGATGGTGACGAACGAGCGCTCGGCGGTTCGATACGGCGCCGGCACGGTGGGATTGGTGAGACACCCGCCCAGGTAGTCCTCGTTGCCGGTGTAGATGCGCACGCCGCCCGAGAGCCCGGAGAAGTCGCCCATGAAGAAGCGGCCGCCGCCGGCGATGGAGGTGTGCGAGCCGATGTGGACGAACGCGCCGATCTTCGTCTCCTCGGCGCCGGCGAGAAAGACGAAGTCGTCGATCATCGAGCGGAAGCCGATGGAGATGCAGTCGGGCCGGAGGATCTTCGCCAAAGGCCAGATTCTGGCCCCCTCGCCAAAGAAGGCGAACTCCCGCGCATCGAACCCGGCCATGGTTGCTCCTCTGTTGTCAGGCACAATGCCAGAGACTTGATTTGTGGACATTGCACAGGGTCCGCCGCCAGAATCACCGCGCCATGGCAGAGACCTTCGTGACGAGAACGTATCTGCCGCCGCTCGAGGAGTATGTCGAGCGCCTGCGCGGCATCTGGGAGCGCAACCAGGTCACCAACCACGGCCCGCTGGTGCTGGAGTTGGAGGAGAAGCTGCGCAAGCGCATGGGCGCGAAGCACGTCTTCTTCGTCGCCAACGGCACCATCGCGCTGCAGGTCGCGCTCAAGGCCCTGGCGGTGACGGGCGAGGTGATCACCACGCCCTTCTCCTACGTGGCCAGCACCTCCAGCATCGCCTGGGAAGGCGCCGTCCCGGTCTTCGCGGACATCGATCCGCGCACGCTCACCATCGACGTCGAGCAGGTGGAGCGGGCCATCAACGGCCGGACGCGCGCCGTGCTGGCCACCCACGTCTACGGCAACCCGTGCGACGTGCTGGCGCTGGAAGAGCTGTGCAAGCGGCGCGGCGTGAAGCTCATCTTCGACGCCGCGCACGCCTTCGACGTTCGCTTCGCCGGCCGGCAGCTGGTGACCTTTGGCGATGTCTCGGCGCTGAGCTTCCACGCCACCAAGCTCTTCCACACCATCGAGGGCGGCGCGGTGGTCTGCGACGACGACGAGCTCGCCGCGCGCATCGCCTACATGCGCAACTTCGGCCACGCGGGCTACGAGGCGTTTCAGGGCCTGGGCATCAACGGGAAGAACTGCGAGCTGCACGCGGCCATGGGCCTCTGTCTTCTTCCGCGCGTCGAAGAGTTCATCCGCGAGCGCAAGGCGCTGCACGCCGCCTACGATCTGTCCATGCGCGGCTCTTTGGTGGTGAAGCCGGAGATCCGCGCCGGCGCCGACTGGAATTATAGCTACTATCCAATCCTGCTCCCCGACGAGGCGGCGCTCTTGCGGGCGCGCGAGGCGTTGAACGCGCGCAAGGTGTTTCCGCGGCGCTACTTCTACCCGGCGCTGACCTCGCTTCCCTATCCGCCCAAGGCGCGGGTTCCGGTGGCGGAGGACGTGGCCCGCCGCGCGCTCTGCCTGCCGCTCTTCAGCGGCCTTCCCGAGGCGTTGGCGGCGGAGATCGGCCGCGTTGTGCGCGAGGCGCTGTGAAGGTCAGCGTCTCGATCGTCGCCTACAAGCACGAGAAGTTCATCGGCGAGTGCTTGGAGAGCGTGGTCGCGCAGAAGACCAGCTTTCCCTTCGAGGTGATCGTCGGCGAGGACGGCTCGCCCGACAAGACGGCGGAAGTGATCCGCGCCATCGCCGCGAAGCATCCCGGCGTGGTGAAGCCCATCTTCCACTCGCCCAACGTCGGCGTCCGCAGCAACTGGCAGTCGGTGCTGGACGCCTGCACCGGCGAGTACGTCGCGCACCTCGACGGCGACGACCGGATGCTGCCCGGCAAGCTGCAGAAGGAGGCAGACTTCCTGGACGCGCGCCCCGAGGTGGCGGTGGTCTTCCACCGCGTGCGCCTCTTCGATTCCGTCACGGGCGCGACGGTGGGCGAGATGCCGCGCAGGGGAGAGCCGGTGCACGCGAGCGTCGACGACATCGTCCGCTACCGGAACAGCTTCTCCAGCGCCAGCCCCATGTTCCGCAAGTCGGCCATGCCGCGGGCCATCGATCCGGGCCTGAAGATGGTGCTCGACTGGTTCATGCAGATCGCCGTCTCCCAGAACGGCCAGGTGGGCTTCATCGACGAGGTGCTGGGTGAGTACCGGCAGCACCCGGGCGGCGTCATGCAGGCGAACCTCGCCGGCTGGGAGCGGCTGCTGGGCGATCAGCTCTACACGCTGCAGCTCGCGCGGGGCATGAAGGTGAGCCCGGCGGCAGTGGACGAGGCGGAGGCGCGGCTGCGGGCGCACTTCGCCGACCAGCTCTTGCTCGCGGGGCGCGACGCCGAGTTCACCGAGTGGATCCTGGGCAGCAGCCGCAAGATGATCTTCTCTTTTCCGCACGAAGTGCGCGTGCGGCTGGCGCACGCTCCGCGCCTGGCGCGCCTGCTCGTCCGCGCCGCCGGCGTCTACTACTCGCTGCGCGAGCGCTTGCGGTACGGCGTTCATGAGCGCTGAGCAGCCGCCGCCGTCCATCGGCGCCGCGGCGCGCCTCATCTTCAAGACGGGCCTCGCCAGGCTCTACTCGCTGGTCATCTCGATGGGCACGCTCATCGTCGTCGCGCGCCTGCTCGGGCCGTCCGGACGCGGCGCCATGGCCGCCATCATCTCCTGGGTGACGCTCCTGAGCAGCGTCGGCTCGCTGAGCCTGGGGCAGATCGCCATCCACAGGGCAGCGCGCCACCGCGGCAGGCCCTGGCTCTCCGAGACGATGGGCAGCTTGCTGGGCTTCACCGCGCTGCTCTCGGCGCTGGGGTTCGCCGGCACCGGCTTCGCGTTCTACCTGGGCGCGGCGGGGCCGCTGAAGGATCTGCCCCCGGCCGTGTGCGCGCTGGGCGTCTTGCAGCTGCCGCTCGTGCTCTGGGACTTGTTCGGCAGCAGCCTGCTCATCGCGGTGGACGCGCTCCTGGCCTACAACCGCGCGCTCATCATCGGCCGCACGCTCAGCCTGCTGGCGCTGCTCGTCTTCGTGCCGCTCCTGGGCTTCGGCGTGAACGGCGCGCTCCTGGCGTCGCTGTTGGGCCAGTTCGCGGTGGCAGCGCTGGCCTTTCGCTCGCTGCTGGTGCACGCCGACGGGCCCTTGCGGCCTTCGGCGAGCGTGACCGCGGAGCTCATCGGCGGAGGCGCGCGGCTGCACTTCTCGGCGCTGGGCCTCTCGTGGGTGAACTCGGCGACGGCGCTTCTGGTGCAGACCCAGCGCGGCGCGGCGCAGACGGGCTTCTTCACGCTGGCCAACGACATGGCCGCCATCTTGATCATCTTCAGCCAGGCGACGCTGCAGATGCTGAGCAGCGACGCGGCGGTGCGTGGCCCCGCGCAGAGCTGGCAGCTGACCAAGACGCTCTTGCCGCGGCTGCTGGCGGTCACCGCCGCCATCATGGCCGTCTCGGCGCTGCTGGCGCGGCCGGCGGTGGCCCTGGTGCTGGGCGCGGCCTACGCCGACGCGGTGCCGCTCTTCCAGATCTTGCTGCTCACCCTGCTGCCGCAGACCTTTGCCATGGCGATGGCGCCGCAGTGGGTGACGCGCGGGCTCTTCTGGCAGTCGTCGGCCGGAATGATGCTGGTGGCGGCGCTGAACCTGTTCCTGGCGCGGCTCTGGGTGCCGCTGCACGGAGCCACGGGCGCGGTGTGGGCCAGCGTGGCGGCGTTCGCCCTGGTCGGCGTCATCAACCTGGGCTTCGTCCTCTGGATCAGCCGCGCCAGCACGCGAGCGACAGCAGCGTGAACTGGCGCTGGGCCTCGAGCGTCGAAGCGGGCTTGGGCGCGGCTGGCAGCTTCTCCTGCACCAGCGGGCGCAGCGGACCCGAGAGCCACTCGCGCAGCGGAACGGTGAAGCCGACTTTGCGGCGCGCGAGCACCTCCGGCGGCAAGAGCGGCTTCGCGATGCGCCGCAAGAGCAGCTTTCCAACCCCGCCCTGCATGCGCAGGTGATCGGGAAGGCCGGCCAGCTCTTCGGCCAGCGCGTGATCGAGGAAGGGCGAGCGCACCTCGAGCGACGAGGCCATGCCGGCCATGTCCACTTTGTACAAGATGTCGCCTGGCAGATAGGAGCGCAGATCGACGGCCTGCAGGCCTTTGGCGCCCGGCTCGGGAGGCTGGAAGAGCCGCTGCAGCTCCTCTTCGGCCTGCGCGGATTCGGCGGCGGTCGCCTCGCTCAGGCGCGCGCGCTCTTCGGCGTTGAACTGCTCGACCGCGCGCAGATACCCGTTCGGCTCGGCGGCGGCCGAGAGGCGCAGCAGATACTCCTTGCCCCGCAGCGACGACGGCCACAGGCGCGCGCCCAGGGAAAAGCCGGGAACGCGCGCGAGCTTCCGGGCCCGCTCGGCCAGCGCGTAGATATCGTAGCCGCCGAAGAGCTCGTCGGCGCCGTCGCCCGAGAGCGAGACCGTCACCCGCTCGCGCGCGAAGCGGCTCACCGCGGCGGTGGGGATGAGCGACGAATCGCCGAAGGGCTGATCGAAGTGGGCGAAGAGCTGCCGCAGCTCGCCCGGCGAAGGGCAGGAGACCTCGACCTGGTGGTGCTCGGTGCCCAGGGCCTGCGCGACGATCTTCGCGGCCTGCGCGTCGGCCCCATCGCTGCCTTCGGTGCGGACGGAGAAGGTGTGGAAGGGCGGCCCGCGGTGCTTCATGCAGAGCGCGACGATGGTGCTGGAGTCCAGGCCGCCGGAGAGAAATGCTCCAAGCGGCACGTCGGAGACGAGGCGCGCGCGCACCGAGTCATCCAGCATCGCGGCCACGCGCTCTTGCCACGCAGCGTCGCTGCGCTGGACCGCCATGGGCTCGGGAGGCCGCCAGTAGCAGCGCAGCGCGGCGCTTCCCTCGCGCCAGGTGAGCGAGTGTCCGGGCGCGAGCGGCTTCAGGTCCTTGAACGCCGTCCGCGCCGGCGGCACGTAGCCGAGCGCGAGATACTGCTGCAGCGCGATCCGGTCCGGCTGCGCGGTCTTCAGCGACTTGAGCTCGGAGGCAAAGGCGATGCGGCCGGCCGTCTCGGTATAGAAGAGCGGCTTCTTGCCGAATCGGTCGCGGGCGAGAAAGAGCGCCCCGGTGCGCGCGTCCCAGATGGCGAAGGCGAACATGCCCCGCAGATGCTCCGGAGCCGCCTCGCCCCAGTGCTCCCAGGCGGCCAGGATCACCTCGGTGTCCGAGTTGGTGCGAAAGACGTAGCTGCCCTGCAGCTCCTTGCGCAGCTCGCGGAAGTTGTAGATCTCGCCGTTGAAGGTCACCACCGCGCCGCCCGGCGAGAACATGGGCTGCGACCCGCCCGGCAGATCGATGACCGAGAGCCGCCGCTGGGCCAGCGCGCAGCGGGGAAACTCGGCGAGGCCGGTGCCGTCGGGGCCGCGGTGGGCAAGCTTCGCGTTCATCTCCGCGGCGAGCTGTCCCAGCCCCGGGTCTGCTTCCCGCGAAGCCACGCCGGCGATGCCGCACATCCTCAGCCGCCCCCGAGAAGATGTGCATAGAGCTCCAGGTAGCGCCCCGCCTGCGCGGCATAGCTGAAGCTTTGCAGAACGCGCGCGCGGCCGGCGGCGCCATGCGTCGCGGCCAGCGCGGGCTCTTGCAAGTACCGCGCGACCGCCGCCGCCAGCTCGGGCGGAGAGTGCGGCGGCACCAGCGTTCCAGTGACTTGATCCAGCACTGCCTCCGAGGTGCCCGCGACCCGCGTGGCCGCCACCGGCAGACCAGACGCCATCGCCTCCAGCACGGCGTTCGGCATGCCCTCTTCATACGACGCATTGGCGAAGACGCGCGAGCGGTGGAGCAGGTTCTCGATGTC
>DATBAA010000203.1:0-7688 GCA_036271755.1 Myxococcales bacterium
CGTGCTCCGGGTGCTCGCGGATCGCCCACGCAAGCCGGCCCCTCGGACCAGGCGAGCCTCGATTGGCGGCGAGACTTCGTCCGAACCTTCCTCGAGCGCGACCTCGGCACGCTGGGCATCTCGGTGCCGCCGCCTACGCTCCGCCGCTACTGGACCATGCTGGCCCACGTGCATGGCCAGATCCTGAACTGGTCGGAGCTCGGGCGATCGATGGGCGTCTCGAATCACGCGGTCCAACGCTACGCCGGCTATCTGGCAGGCGCGCTCGTCGTTCAAATCCTGCAGCCCTGGCACGAGAACATCTCCAAACGGCAGGTAAAGGCGCCCAAGCTCTACATCCGCGACAGCGGGCTCCTCCATTCGCTCCTCGACATCGGCACGATTGAGCAACTCGATGTCAGCCCGCACAGCGCTGCGTCATGGGAAGGCTTCGCAATCGCGCAGCTTCTCGCCCATATCGCCGCGCCGCCCGAGCAGTGCTTCTTCTGGGCGACACACCAGGGCGCCGAGTTGGATCTCCGCGCCGCAAATGACACCCTCGATGCGGAGCGCCCTCGAAACGCTACACCTCGATAAGCCTCGATGTAATCCATGCAGACAAGGACACGTCCCGCTCGTCGCCCGCGTCCGAGCCGTAGGGCTCGCGAAGTTGCGTGTGGATATCCCTCGCCGGTGAGCCGGGTGCGTAGCAGCCAGGTCGCCGCGCGGCGCGCGGTAGAGACAGCCGTCGCGCGCATAGAGGAGATCACCGTTGCGGTCCCAGTCGCCCAATCGGCGTCGGCCAGGACGGCCTCGCCGCCGCCCGAACCGTGTGTGGAATCCGGCCGGCGTCAGGCGGTCCGGCCGCTCGATGATTCAAGGCGATGGTGTCCTCGTCCTCGAAGAGTCCGCCGCCGCCCCAAGCGTCTCCGTTACCCCAGAGCGCGAGCGCGGTCAGCCACGGGGGCCTGCTGACGGCGGTCCAAGTCCCGTACGGCATCTTCCAGTTGGCCGCGAAGTAGGTCACCGCTCTCCGGGTCTCGCGCGAGAAGAACGACGAGCCGGGCCGCCATCGCTCGCATCCATAGGTCAACGCCGCCCGGACGGCTACGCCCGCCAGACGTGCGCGTCGATCTTGCCGGACGAGACGTCGGGTGGCCGCGGCTACGATCCGGCGAGCGCAGCCAGCCGAAACTCGGCCGCCCGCGCCCACCCGATGCGCAGCAGCCACACCCTCGGCTCGTGCAGCGGCTCTCTCACGCTGGAAGCAAACGGATCCTCCCATCGGCTCGGGAGCTGCTCACTTGAATGCTTCCGGTAGTTGTTCAGCACGTACCGGATGGTGTTGGCGACTTCGCGGGGCGAGCCCAGCACATGCGCGTGATAGCGATCCGCGAAGACCGTTCCGTGCCGGCCGGCCAGTTGGTTGAGCCCGACCGCAATCCGTACGGAGAGGCCCTTCATGGACTTCGACAGGGCTTCTCGTCCGTCCGCCTCGACGATCAGGTGCAGGTGATTCCCCTGTATCGAGAAGTGCACCACCCGCATGCCGAATCTGTCGCTCGCGTCTCGTAACGCGCCCTGAATCAGCGCCAGCCGCGACTGCGTCCTCAAGTGGCCCACTCCCGGCCGCATGCGCTGCGTGACGTGTACGGGCTTTCGCGCCGCAAACTCAGGCCGCTCCACGTGCGGTACGCCGACCCCGAGCAGCCCCGGATGCGGTCGCGTCCGCGGCCTGCCCGCTCCCGCCCTTTTCCCGCCGCGCCGGTCGAACGTAAGTACCAGTTGCTTTGTCCGCAGCATCTGAAAAGCATACAATTTCGCGCGCGCGAATACAAGCGTTGGAGCGAGCCCATTTTTCTTTTGTTGGCGCTCCGCCGCTGCGCGTCTCCGCTGTACAGGAGCTCCGCTCGTACCACCCTCGCTGACGGCACCACCAGCATCGCTCAGCGATCGCCGCCCCAACGCTCTCTCTGCTGACCTCGGACGCCCGCACCAGCAAGAGCGTCACCGCAATCTCCCCCACGGCCAGCAAGAACGCCGATCGACACTCAAGCTACGCGCGTGGCGTTACCTCTAGCGGTTCACGGTGCGTCCGAACTTCCGCGTGCGTCTCAGCGGACGATCGACTCCGGCTTGTGCTTGCCCGGCGCGCCAGGGAAGGTCGTGGTCTTCAAGAGCTCCTTGCGGTTCTTCTCCACGTCCTTGTCGAGCCGCGCCTTGGCGTCGTCGAGCGTGTCCAGGAGGCGCTTGCCCTTGCGCTTCATCTTCGGGTCGCTCAGGAGCGCGTGCGTGAGCCAGGGGAAGACCGCCGTCACGTCGGTGTGCACGTAGACCGAGCCGGCCTCGACCGCTTCGACAGAGACCTTGCCCCAGGTGTGGCCCTCGCCGGCCGGGCAGCTCGACAAAGCGCCGTTGTCCACCGGGTCCACGCAGAACTGCACGTCGATGTCGAAGCCAGTCGTCGGCACGAAGAGGATCTGATCCAAGAGCGGCTCGCCCTGCAGCGTGTAGTTCTTGGGAACGCCTCCGCCCAAAATCCAGATCGCCAGCCGCTTCGAACCTTGGTTGCGCGCGTGGTGCTGCACGGCGGCCATCAGGTAGACGTCGTCGTTGATGTCGATCTCGAACTTGAACGTCTCGGGGAAGAGCCGCTTCAGCTTCACCGCGTTCAAGAAGATCGAGCCGTCCTGGACCGCGCCCACGAAGATGGGCACGCCGTGCTTGAAGCAGGTGGAGAGCAAGGACGGCTGCTGCACGCCCAGGGCCTTCTCCATCTTGAGGATGTCGCGGCCGAGCAGGGCGTGGAACTCGGGCGTGGTCATCTTGCGCTGGTAGTCCTTCCCCTGCATCAGCGCGGAGAAGAGCTTGTCGGTGTCGAGCAGCGCCTCTTCCCAGAAGCCCAGATCGTAGATGCGGATGACGCGCGCGAGCCGCAGCGCCAGGTCGCCGGCGTTGGGGTTCACCTCGCGGATGGCGTGCCCGATGATGCGGTGCGCGTCGTGGTATAAATTTGCTCCGGTGGTGGTGAGGCAGCTGATCACGCCACGCTCGATCAGCGGGATGAGACAGCTCTGGTGCAGGCCGGCGGGAGTCATGGCGCCCGAGAGAGTCAGGAAGATGCTGCAGTCCTCTTCCATCGAGCGCCGCATCAACTCATAGGCGGTGCGCTCCTGGCGGCCGACGTACGCGCCGAAGGCGTGCAGCAGCAGGTCGTGCGGCGACTCCTTGCCGGTGATGGCCTTGGGGTCGACGGTGCGAGACTTCTGGAAGGGCTTTCGCAGCTGGGACTTTGTCGCCATGACGGGGCTATATACACGTGCTGTGTGCACGCTGGTCCTGCTTTTACAGCCCGGCGAACTGCTGGCCGCCTCGGGCAACCGCAATGAGCTGTTGGCGCGTCCGGCGAGCGGTCCGCGCATCCACGACGGCATCCTCGCGCCGCGCGATGAGGCGGCCCACGGCACCTGGCTGGGGCTCAACCGTCACGGCCTCTTCGTCTGCGTCACCAACCGCCACGGGGCCATGCTCGATCTCAACCGGCGCTCGCGCGGTCTGCTGGTCCGCGATGCGCTGCAGGCCCCCTCGGCGCGGGCGCTGCACGAGCAGCTGAAGACCTTGCCGGGCGAGCTGCACAACGGCTTCCACCTCGTCTACGCCGACCTGCGGGACGCCTTCGTCACCTGGGGCGACGGCCACCGCATCACGCAGCTGCGGCTCTCGCCGGACGAGCTGCACGTGGTGACCGAGCGCAGCTTCGGCGCGGGCGAAGGCGCTCGCGAGCGCGATGCCTACGAGGCGTTCAAGGGCCTGCCGTTCGAGGCCGAAGCGTGGCGCGTGCCGATGACCACGCACGCAGCCCTGCCGCTGGAGAGCGCCTGCGTCCACGCCGACGCCTTGGGCTACGGCACCCGCAGCTCGCTGCAGCTGATGCTGCGGCCCAGGAGCGCGCGGCTGCTCTGGACCGACGGCCACCCGTGCGTGAACGCGCCGCGCGACCTGTCGGCCGAGGCTACTTCTTTATTTTCGTGAGCTGGTACGTCTCAGAGACCTTCATGTCGCCGCTGTCGAGGTGCACGGTCATCTTGCGCGACATGGGGTAGTGCGACTTGGAGTTGATCTTGATGACCGCGTCGGCCATCTCGCGGTTGCCCGCCTTCAGCTTGTAGGAGATGGCGCCGCCCGGAGCCTTGGCGAAGTCGTGCGCGGTGAGCGCCTCGCGGATGTGGCCCTCGACGTTGGCGGGCGGCCGGTCGCGGGTGAAGAGCACGATGTTCTGCATCAGGCCCATGCGGGTGATGCCGATGAGCATGGCGTCGCGCAGCTCGGGCGTGGTGGCGTGCTCCCAGGTGGAGTCCACGTCCTTGCCCATGACGTTGCCCTTGTAGACCACCTTGGTGTCCGGCCCGACGGTGATGGTGGACTCGAGGTCGACCTGCACCGAGCCTTCGGCGTGGCTGAAGGTCTTGCCGGTCACCGGCTGCGCCAGGAGCGCCTCCTCCATCTGCTCGAACTGCTTCTGCGCCGCGCAGTCTCCGCTGCACGTCGCCGCCGCAAGCAACAGCATCGCGATCATTTCTTGGCCACCTGATCGAAGGCCTTGTCGGCGTTGGCGGCGGCTTCCTTCTTCAGCTTGTCGTCGCCGTCGGCGCCGGCGAGCGCGCTCTTGAACGCGGCCAGGTCGAGCACGTCCAGCGACATCTCGTTGCCGTCGCCCGTCACCCAATGATCGCGGATCTGCGCCGACTGCGCGGCGGCCGTCTTGGCCAGGTTGGCGACGTCGTCGGGCTTCTTCGAGTCGCTCATCTTGGCCAGCGCCTGCGAGAGCGAGCCGACCACGCCGTCCATCTGCGACTTCGCGGCAGCGTCGGCCTGCTGGCGCCGCGCCTTCGCGTCCGCGCCGTTGGCGCTGCCCACGCCCTGGATCTTCTTGCCGCCCTCGGCGCTCACTTCGCCGGTGCCCTGGCCGACCCAGTCGGGCGTTTCATCGCCCGATGACTTGACCGCCTTGCCGCCGCCGCACGCAGCCATTGTCAGCGCCGCAGCCAAAATGACCTTCTTCATTGCTTGCCTCCGCCCTGCACGAGAAAAGCCGGATCGATGCCCAGGTCGCGAATGACCGCGTCCCAGATCTTCTCCACCGGCGTGTCGAAGATTCTCTTGGATGTGATGCTGGAGTTGATCCAGCCGCCTGCCACCATCTCGCGCTCCAACTGACCCGGACCCCAACCAGCATAACCCAGGCAGAGCCGGTACTGATTGGGATCTCCGCCCAGGAGCACCTTCAGCGTCTCGAGCGAGAAGGAGAGATAGACGCCGTCCTCGAGCAGCACCGAGTCGCCCAGGTCGGGCCTTCGGTGCACCAGGGCGCCTTGCTCGCGCTGGACCGGGCCGCCGATGAAGGCCGCGCCGGCCATGGGCGGCACCTCGATGCCGTGCTCGCGGCCGATGTCGGAGAGGTTCACGTCGCTGGGCCGGTTGCAGACGATGCCCATGGCGCCCGTCTCGTTGTGCTCGACCAGCAGCACGACCGACCGCGCGAAGTTGGGGTCGTCCATCTGCGGGACGGCGATGAGGAGGCCGGGAGCGAGATCGCTCCCGGCGCTAGCCGGCAAAGGGGTCCATGGAGAGCATGTCGCGCTTGGGCTCCTTCTCTTTCAGCGCGTCCGCTCCGGGCAGGGGTTCCTTCTGCTTGTTGATGTTCGGCCACTTGCCCGCCAGGTCGGCGTTCAACGCCGTGTAAGCAATCCATTTTTCCGGGAGATCGTCCTCGGGGAAGATGGCCTTGGTGGGGCAGACCGGCTCGCAGGCGCCGCAGTCGATGCACTCGTCGGGGTGGATGACGAGGAAGTTGGCTCCCTCGTAAAAACAGTCCACCGGGCAAACCGCGACGCAGTCGGTGTATTTGCAGGCGACGCACGGCTCGGCAACGATGAACGCCATGGAAATTCCCTCCGAGGGTCTGCGCTCCCGCGCAGCAGTGTAACGGTCGCGTGTTTGACACGAAGCCAAGGGCGGCGCAAGGGATGCCGATGCCGCTGTTGACCTGCGTGGCCGGAGACGCGCGCGAGGAGCGTACGTATGAGCGCGCACTGGGCTCGGACCAGGCCGCGCTGCTCTGCACCGACCCGCCGTATTGCCTTCTGACGCGCCGCCGCAAAGGGGGCGATCTGCGCGATAAGCGGCAGGGCGTGAAGATCGATCGCGACCCCATCGTCCGCTTCGAGGACGTGCGCTCCTACCGCAAGTTCACCGAGGAGTGGCTGCCCAAGGCCGCCGCGCGCTGCACCGGACCCTTGATCATCTGGACGAACTTCCTCGGCAAGGAGCCCATCCGCACCGTGGCACGAGGCTTGAATTACAGCCAGGCAGGCGAGTTCGTCTGGGCCAAGCGCACCACCGAGGGCGACGGCAACGAGGTGCTGCTGCGCGTCTACGAGACGGCGCTGGTCTTCTCGAAGGAGCCGCTGCCGCCGTTGGAATTCGCGGATCCACAGCGCGTCTGGTGCGTTGCAGCAGGGTATGACGACGACGGCGAAGCGGCACTTGCGGGCGGACATCCGAATCACAAGCCTTTCTCGGTCATCGAGCCCTTGATAAGACAATGGTCGAGACCGGGCGACGTGGTGCTCGATCCTTTCGCGGGAAGCGGCTCGATTCCCGCCGCGGCGCTTCGGCTGTCGCGGCAAGCCGCCAGCAGTGAGATTGAACCTGATTGGGCGGCGCGCGTGGCGCGAAGGCTCTCGGAGGCAAGGAAATGAAGAAGATCTTGATCGGCTGCTGCCTGCTCCTCTGCGCGGCTGCGTGCATGAGGCGCGTGACGAGGTTCCGCAACAACTTCAAGGACTGCGTGGCCACCAGCGACGGCGCCATCTCCTGCCAGGGAGTGCCGTCGGCGCAGGTGGAGTGCTTCCTGCCGCGCTCCAACTCGTGCCGCGCGCTGGCCTTGAAGTACGCGGACGGCGAGCGCGTGTGGCTCTACGAGCCGATGAAGTTCGATCCGGACAACCCACAGGCGGAGGTCAACGAGGACGACCCCGTCGTACTGCAGCCCGAGATCGCCAAGGACGCCAGCATGGTCTGGTTCCGGCGGAGCAACGCTTATCCGGGCACCTGGGAGACGTTCGAGCCGCTGACGGGAGTGTTCGATCAGGCGGAGGCACGGACGATCATGCTGATGCGGCAGCGGACGGACGCCATCTCGCTGATCCCGCTCGCGAAGTGAACCGCGCGTAGCTGTGGCGCTGCTCGCCGGACGTTTACGGACGCAGCGAAGTCAGCAAGGCTTCGACGCGCGCCGGGTCTTCGCGCTGCAGCGTCGCGAGGTTGGCATCGGCGATGCGGTCTGAGGTGGAGACGGGTACCGTCAGCGCGAGCATCTGCTCGAGCGAGAGGCCGGCCGGGTTGACGTAGCGCTCGCCGTTGTCGCTGCCGCGGACTTGCCGCAGGACGGAGGCGCGGACGAGCTGCAATGTCGGATCGGGGCTGCGGCGGATGAAGGGGACCGCCCGGTGCGCGTCGCCGAGATCGCGCGGCAAATCGGGGTGGAAGGCGACGCAGTAAAACGTCTGAGACGTCCCGGAAGTCGTCTGAGATGTCCCGGGAGATGTCCCGGAAGTCGTCTGAGATGTTCCGGAAGACGTCTGAGACATCTGCTCGCGCAAAGCGGCGCAGAAGGCCTCGAAGTCGCGCGCGCTCTGCAACGATCC
>DATBAA010000204.1:0-14181 GCA_036271755.1 Myxococcales bacterium
ACCCGCCCAGGAACGCGAGGCCCGGGGCCACCAGCGCCGCGGTCAGCAGGATGGCCACCGCCGGCTCCGGATGACCGGCGGTCAGCACCAGATACATGGCAGCGGCGAGCGCGGCTGACCAACGCCATCCCGGTTCTTGCCGGAGGCGGAGCAGGCAGAACAGCAGCGCGGGCAGGAGCGCGTAGGCGTTGAGATCCCCGCGGTTCACCAGCGCCGAGAAGCTGCCGTGCAGGGCGGCGATGGGCGCGCCGATGGCGGCCACTCCTGGCCGCGCCCCCATGCGCCACACCAGGTAGCAGGTGAACACGGCGGCGAGCCAGCGGATGAGGAGGTCGTGCAGATCCCACAGCCAGGGCCGATCGGGCCTGATCAGCTCGATCCAGTGCAGCGGGCTCAGCGTCGCGGTCTGCCCGTCAGCCAGAAGAGGCCAGCCGAGCCCGTTGTGCGCATTCCAGAACGGCAGCGTGCCGCTCGCGAGGGCCCGCCGCTCCTGATAGGCCAGCGGGTGGACGAACCAGGCCTCGGCCCCGGCGTCGATCTCGGGAACTTCGGGCGCCGCCGGACCTTTGTACCCGGCCGCGAAGGGATAGGCGGCGTAGGTCCCTTGCGCGACTCCGATGGGCAAGAACGTCTTGCCGCCGAAGACCACGTCCCGGTAACCAACCAGCACCACCAGCAACGAGACGCCCCAGAAGAGCGCGTGGTGCGACCGCAGCAAGCCGGAAGAGCGGGCTGGCACGCGCTACTTGCCGCCGGCCCGGTCCTTCTTCCAAGCGTCGTTGAACTCGCGGATGGTCTCGGTGGTGCGCGGGTTCCAGCACATCTTGCGCAGGATTCCGGGCGGCACCGTGACGATGTGCGCGCCGGCGTAGAGCGCTTCGTTCACGTCTGCCATGTGGCGGATGGACCCGACGATGATCTGCGCCTTGAGCTTCTCGCGGTCGAGCACGGCCCGGGTCTGCTCGATGACCTTCGCGGGCTCGTAGCCCATGTCGCGAACGCGGCCGGAGAAGATGCTGACGTAGGTCGCGCCGGCCAGCGCCGAGAGATACGCCTGGTTGAAGGACATGATGCAGGTGACGTTGACCGGCGTCTTGTCCTGGCGCTCGAGGGTGTTGATAATCCGCAGGCCGATCTCCGTCATGGGCACCTTGATGACCACGTGCTGCGGATGCCACTTCCGGTACTCACGCGCCTCGGCCAGCATCTCCACCTCGGTCTCCGAGGTGAGCTCGACGCTGGTGGGCACCTTGCCCATCGACATGATCTCGAGCATGTGCGCCCGCAGATCGACGCCCGGGTTCTCCTTGGAGATGATCAGCGGATTGGTGGTGATCCCGGAGATGATCCCTGTCGCCATGAACTGGCGGATTTCGTTGAGATCGCTGGAGTCCAGGAAGATGGCCATTCGAGTGTGCTCCGGAAAGTTTTGGTGGACCGTAATAGGGAACTGATCGACGGACTGTCAATCGGCAAGTGGACCGCGCAGAAGCGGCGGCGGCCACGCACGCCGTTCGTGGAGCGCGGACGACTCTGACTGATTCTGGTCTGGGCTAACCGGGGCGGATTGACGACGCTGCCGGGCACCACCACCTGCACCGTCATCGGCACCTTCGAGTGCTCAGACCTTCCGGGCTGTCTGCACGCGAACGCCGGAGTTGCCTGCGGCACGACGCTCTGCTAATCGCGGCGCATCGTGAGCGAGACGGCGTTCAAGGTGGCCGAGGACCGGCGGGCGATCGACTGCGACGGCTGCGGCGCGAGAGAGCCGCGCGGACTGTTCCAGAAAGCTGGCGACTCCTACGTACGCTGCGCCCGCTGCGGGCTGATCTACATCGACCCGCAGCCCACCGACGCAGAGCTCTCCGAGATCTATGGCGAGCATTACTACGACGCCTGGGGCTCGGGAGTGGCCGCCGAGCACGTGGCCACCCTGAAGCGGCGGACCTTCGCGCTGATGCTCGAGCGCATGGCACGGCGCAGCGGTATCGCGGGCGGCAAGCTCTTGGACCTGGGCTGCGCCACCGGCTTCTTGCTCGACGTCGCCCGGGACAAAGGCTACGAGCCCTTCGGAATCGAGCTCAACCCCTACTCCGCGAAGCAGGCCCAGGCGCGCTTTGGCGCGGACCACGTCCACTGCGGCACCACCGACGATCATCCCTTCGCGCCGGAGACCTTCGACGTGGTGGTGATGAGCGATCTCCTCGAGCACGTGCGCAGCCCCCGCAAGCTGCTCGACCAGACGAGAGGGCTCTTGCGCCCCGGCGGCGCGGTGGTGGTGGTGGCGCCCGACGTGGGCGGCCTCTCGAGCAAGCTGCTGCGCCAGGGCTGGACCGACTACAAGCGGGAGCACCTCTTCTACTTCGACAGACGCACGCTCGCGGACGCGCTCGGCAAGGCGGGAATGCAGGTGGTCGAGATCAAGTCGTTTCCCAAGTTTCTCGACCTTGCCTATATCAACCAGCAGCTGCAGACCTACCCTACGCCGCTCTTCACGCCGCTGGTGGGCGCCATGCGCAAGGTGCTTCCGGACGCGCTGGCGCGCAGGCCGTTTCCCATCTTCGCGGGCTCGATGATGGCCATCGCCCGGCGCTCGGGCTAGCGCTGCCCCAGGTAGCGCGCGGTCTGCGCAAGGCCTTCCGGAGTGCCCACTTCGTAGAAGCGCCGGAACACCTCGTAGCCCTCCATGCGCCCTTCCCGCACCAGCCGCGAATAGAGCGCTGCCAGATCCTGCGGCACGCCCGGCGGAATCTCGGCGATCACCTCTCGCCGCAACGCCGCGAGGCCGTAGTCGATGTAGTCCATCTCCGGCGCGCGCGCGGTCTTGTCGTAGCGAAGCAGCGCGCCGTCGCGGAAGACCACGTTGCTGGTGTCGAACTGGCCGGAGTTGCGGAAGACGGTCATCAGCGCAGGCTTGCCGGACGCCCGGTGCGCGCGCTCGACCGCGCCGTAGTCGATGTCCAGGAAGGTGTCGCCGTAGAGCAGGAAGAAGTCCTCCTCGAGCAGATCGATGGCGTTGCGCAGAGCCCCGCCGGTGCCGAGCAGCAGAGGCCCGTCGTGGCGATAGCCGATGGAGATGCCGAACCGGCCGCCGTCGCCCAGCAACGTCTCCAGCTGATCGCCGTGATGGCCGTGCAAGAGCAGCAGCCGGGAAAGGCCGTGCTCCTTGAGCAGGGCGATGACGTGCTCGAAGAACGGCTTGCCGTTGACCGGCACCAGCGCCTTGGGCAGCGCGGTGGTCAGCGTCCCGAGGCGGGTTCCCAGTCCGCCCGCGAGGACCACGACCTGCATCACCGGCGGTACACCGTGTCGACGACGCGGAGCGCGGCCAGCGCGTCATCCAGGCCTCCGCAGACCGGCCGCCGTTGCTCCACCGCCTCGGCGAAGTCCTTCCACTCGAGCATCCACGACTGATCGGCGCCCGGATACTCGTAGATGACCGTGTCGGGCGGGCCCATCTCCGGACGCATCTGGTAGTGGTAGAGGCGCTCCACGCCGTAGCTGCCGCCCAGGCCTTCCAGATGAAGCTTGGCGTCGCGCGCGTAGATCTCGAAGGAGAAGAGGTTCTTCCACTCCGTGCAGGAGGCGTGCAGGTGCGCCACCTGGCCTTCGGCGGTGGCCAGCGTGAGAAAAGCGTTGTCGTCCACCGGCATCTTCCAGAAGAACGTCGCCGTCCGTCCGTCGACCTGGGTGAACTCCGCGCCGAAATACCAGCGGGCCAGATCGATGAGGTGGACTCCCTGATCGATCAGCTCGCCGCCGCCCGCGATGGCGGGGTCCGCGCGCCATTCGCGGTCGTAGCCCACGCGGCCGCCGTGTCCATACCGGGCGCGCACGAACATCAGCGGGCCGCACGCACCGCCGTCGAGGAGCTGCTTCGCCTTCTGCGCCGCCGGATGGAAGCGGTGGTTGAAGCCGACCTTCACCGTCAAGCCCTGCCGCGCGGCCAGGGCCAGGAGCGGCTCCAGCTCCTTGGCCGTGCGCGCGCCGGGCTTCTCCATCACCACGTGCTTTCCGGCTTGCAGCGCCTGGGTCGCGAGCGGCGCCAGCTGATCGTTGGTCGCGGCGACCACCACGCAGTCGACGCGGGCAAAGAGGTCCGCCAGCGACCCGCACGCTTGCGCTCCCGGATGGCGCGCCGCCAGCGCCGCGGCGCGAGCAGGGACGACGTCGTACGCCGCGGCCAGCGAATCGCTGCCGCGAATGGCCGCGGCGCGCTTGCCGCCGATGAGGCCGCAGCCGGCGATCCCCACCCGCATCAGGCCACCACCGTCTGCGCGCCCTCGAACTCGAAGCGCAGGCGCACCTCCTGCAGTCCTTCGGCGGCCATGGCCTTGCGCAGCTGCAGCTTGTCCTGGGCGAAGAACATCAGGAAGCCGCCGCCGCCGGCGCCGATGAGCTTTCCGCCCAGGGCGCCGTTGTCCAGCCCCTTCTGGAACCAGCGGGCGATGTCGGAGTTGACCATCGACTTGCTGCGCTCGAGCTTGGCCCGCCACTGCTCGTTCATCAGCCCGGCGAAGGCGGGAAGATCGCTCGCCTCCAGCGCCAGCTTGCTGCGCTGGCCCAGCTCCTTCACCCTGTGCAGGTTGTCGATCATCGCGGTGTCGTCGTGCTTCGATTTGTCGTGCTGCTCTTGCAGGATGCTGGAGGCCTGCCGCGAGTAGCCGGTGAAGAAGAAAGCGCAGCCTTCTTCCAAGGCATAGAGCGTGGAGCGCTGCAGCGAGAGCGGCACGACCTCGACCTGGTCCGACCCGGGCGCGATGCTGAAGCAGTTGATGCCGCCGAACGCCGCGATGTACTGGTCCTGCTTTCCCACCGGCCGCCCGAGCTTCTCGATCTCGAGCCTGCACGCCTCCTCCGCCAGCTCGCGGTTGGTCACGTGCCGCCGCGTATAGCTATGCAGCCCCTTGAGCAGCGCCACCGTGAACGAACCGGACGAGCCGAGCCCGGTGCCTTCCGGCATGTCGGCGAAGCTGGAGATCTCGATGCGCGTCGAGACGCCCATGGCGCGCAGGCACTCGCGCAGCAGCGCGTGCTTGATCTCGTCGACCGACTTCACCCGCTCCATCTCCGAGTACTTGAGGATGATCTGGTCGGGGAAGATGTCGTGGATGGAGATGTAGATGAACTTGTCGACCGCCGCGCTGATCCAGAACGCGCCGTGCCGCTGGTAGTAGCTGCGCAGGTCGGTTCCGCCGCCGCCGAGCGTGATGCGCAGGGGCGCCTTGGAGATGATCATACCTTGGGCACCTCGCCGAAGAGGACTCCGTCGATGCGCCGCAGCGCATAGAGGGACGATTGATTTGCGGCAGCAGGGTCGAGCTTTTCCAGCTTGTCCCACTTGGCGGAGAGCAGCTTGCCGGTGAGCTGTCCGGTCCGCCCCGACGCGAGCAGCACGGCCAGGTTCGCCGCCAGCTCCGGAGAGTCTCCGCCCTTCTCTTTCTGCTTCACGTTCCGCTCGTAGAAGTCGCGCCCGGCCTTCTCTGGTCCGGCGGCGATGACCGCGTTGGTGATCTCGGTGATGACCGCGCCCGGCGCGATGGCGTTCACCTGCACGTTCCAGGCGGCCGCCTCGCGGGAGATCGATTCGGTGAACTGGACGATGGCCGCCTTGGAGGTGGCGTAGGCGCTGATCCGCGGGGTGACAGCGGGGCCGCCGATGCCGGCGCCGGCGAGGTTCAAGATGCAGCCTCCGCCCTGCGCGCGCATGGCGGGCAGGACCGCGTGCGTGGCGTAGACGGCGCCGAGGAGGTTCACCTCGATGGCCTGGCGCCACTCTTCCAGATCGTTCTCCACCAGCTCGCCGATGGGGCCGTAGACACCGGCGTTGTTGACCAGGATGTCCACCCTTCCCAGCTCGCTCACGCAGGCCCGGGTCATGGCGGCCACTTCGGCGGGCTTGGAGACGTCGGCGCGGAACGCCGAGCAGCGCACGCCGTACTCGCGGCGAATGCCTTCGGCCGCGGCCTCGAGCTCCGAGAGGGTCCGCGCCACCAGGAAGAGGTCTGCCTGCTCGCGCGCGAACGCCTTGGCGATGGCGAGGCCGATGCCGCGTCCCCCGCCGGTGATCAACGCTGTTCGACCTCGGAGAAGACTCATGCCCGCTCTCCCACGCGCCGCAGCTCGACGCCGTCGACCGCCGCGCCCAAAAGCCCTTTGACGTCGAACACGAGCGGCCGGCGCATCCCCGCGCCCAGTTTTTTCCAGTCGAGCTTGCCGAACTCCGGCCACTCTGTGCCGATCACCAGCGCGTCGGCGCCGGCAGCGGCAGCTTCGGCGCTCTGCAGCAGCTCGATGGGCGGAGCGGAAGCAGGCAGCGCGGAGATCGCGGGGTCGAACGCCCGCACCCGCGCGCCGCGCTCGCCGAGAATCCGCGCGATCTCCAGCGAGCTGGACCTTCGCAGCGTGTCCGTGCCCGGCTTGTAGGTGAGCCCGAGGACGCAGATGGTGCGGCCCGCGAGCCCGCCCAGCTCTGCTTCGATCCGCTCGGCCAGCCGCGCGCTGCGGCGGCGGTTGACGGCCAGCACGCCGTCCATCAACGAGGAGGGCAGGCTGTGCTCCGACGCCAGCGTCCGCAGCGCCTGGACGTCCCGGCCCAGCGTGGCGCCGGCGAAGCCGAAGCCGGGCCGGAGCGGCGCCGTCGCGCTCACGCGCCGATCGCTGCGCAGCGCCCGCTCGACGTCCCAGGCGTCCGCGCCCGTCGCCTCGCAGAGATCGCCCACTTCGCTGGAGAAGCTGACCAGCGTCGCGAGGTACCCGTTGAGCGCGTGCTTGGCCATCTCGGCGCTGCGCACCGTCATGCGCAGCCTCGGGCAATCCACGCCCGCGAAGAGCTCCTCTGCGGCGGCGGCGGTGGCGGCGTCGCCCGCCCCGATGACCATGCGGTCCGGCCGGAGAAAGCCATCGATGGCTTTTCCCAGGCGCAGGTTCTCCGGCACGTGCGCGACGCGCAGCGGCTTGCCCAGAACGGCGGCCATCTCCGCGCCAATCTCTTCGGTCGTGCCCACCGGCACCTGGCTGTGCACCACCACCAGCTCGCCGCCCGCGAGGGTGCCGGCGGCGGCCCTGGCGAGCGCGCGAACGCGGCCCAGGTCGGCGCGATCGTCCTCGTCCACGTCTGTATCGGCGGCGAGGAAGACAGTGCTTGCGCCGCGCAGGGCCGGATCCTCCGGCAGGTGAAACGAGAGGCGCCCGTTCTCCAGATGTTTGCGCAGCAGCTCGGCCAGCCCCGGCTCGGCGATGGGCGGCCGGCCGGCGCGCAGCCCGGCGATCACCTCGGGAGAGAGATCGCTCGCCACCACCCGATGACCGAGCTCGGCGAAGCAGGCGGCGCTGACGGTTCCCAGATGCCAGCAGCCCCAAACCGCCACGGTCGGCATGATCTATCCTCGCTGCGCGAAGAGGCCGGGGTTGGCCACGAGATACCTGACGGTCCTGGCCACCCCTTCGCGAATGTCGACCTGCGGAGCCCAGCCCAGCCCGCGCATCTTCGCGCAGTCCAAGAAGATGAACGGGCTGTCTCCAACCCAGCCGCGCTCGCCGCCGCCGTAAGTGAGCTGCGGCGTGACGCCCAGGCTCTTGGTGATGACCGCCACCGAGTCGTTCACTTGGACATACTCGTCCGTCCCCAGGTTGAGGACGTTGAAGCCCGCGGGCAGCTTCTCCAGCGCGTGCAAGATCGCGTTCACGCAGTCCTGCACGTACAGGTACGACTTGCGCTGCCGGCCGTCGCCGAGGATGTGCAGGCGCGAAGGGTCCTCGCGCAGCTGGCGGATGAAGTCGAAGACGTGGCCGTGCGTGTAGCGCTCGCCGAGGATGGAGACGAACCGGAAGACCCAGGCGCTGAAGCCGAAGCCCGCGCAGTAGGCCGCGATCAGCGCCTCTCCCGCCAGCTTGGAGGCGCCATAGAGCGACGTCTGCACCGGAAAGGGGCAGGTCTCCGGCGTGGGGAAGATGGCCGGCTCTCCGTAGATGGAGCCGGTGGAGGAGAAGGCGATGCGCCGCACGCCGCCCTTGCGCATGGCCTCGAGCACGTTGTGGGTGACGATGGTGTTCTGCTCGAGGTCGCGCCGCGGGTGCTCGAGGCCGAAGCGCACGTCGGCGTTGGCCGCGAAGTGGAAGACCATCTCGTGGCCGGCCATCGCCTGCTCCAGCCGCGCTTCGTCGAGCAAGTCGCCCTCGACGAGGCGATAGGCCGGCTTGCCGAGGTTGTGCTCGACGAACCGGCGCTGGCCGCTGGAGAAGTTGTCGTAGCCGGTGACCTCGGAGCCGGCGGCGAGGAGGCGGTCTGCGAGGGTGCTGCCGATGAAGCCCGCGGCGCCGGTGATGAACGCCTTCACCGGACCACCAGCGTCTCGAATCGGCTGGCGACGATGGTGCGCACCCAGGTGATGGGATCGCGGAAGAAGCGGACCTTCTTGCCCTCCGCGTACGAGCGCGATCGATAGTTGATGGGCACCTCGACCGGAATGTGGCCGCGCCGGATGAGCTTGCACACCAGCTCGAAGTCGAAGTCGAAGCGGTCGCGGCGGAAGTCGATGCCGCGCACCGCCTCGCGGCGGAAGACCTTGTACATGGTCGTCGGGTCGCGCATGTCGGCCTGGTACAGCCAGTTGACCAGGGCGGTGAGCAGCTGGTGCGCGAGGTTCATCACGCCCGCCACCAGCGGCGCGTTGGCGAACTGGCGGATCTTCCAGGTGCGCCCGCCCATGTGCCGCGAGCCGAGCACGAAGGTGGCCGAGAGGCGCAAGAGCGGCTGCAGGACGATGTCGTAGTCGGTGACGTCGTACTCGTCGTCGGCGTCCTGGATGAGCAGCACGTCGCCGTCGGCCACCGCCATTCCGGCGCGCACCGCGTGCCCCTTGCCAGACGGGCGGTCTTCGTAGAGAGCGCGAACGCCCGGCAGATGCTCGACCGACCGCACCAGCTCTCGCGAACCGTCGGACGAGTTGCTCTCGACGATGATCAGCTCGCGATCGATGCCTTCCAGCGGAACGTCGTAGACTTTCTGGAAGGTGCGCAGGAACGTCTTTGCCTCGTTGAATACCGGCATGATGATGGAGAGCTTTGGCTGATCGCGGAGCTCGCCGGCGGTCGCGCGCAGCTCCAACAGGCCGCTGGGCACCTCGAGCGGTTTGCCCAGCAGGCGTCCCATGGCGCGGATGGGCCACGACGGAGGGCTCGGCTCGACCAGGCGCTCGTCCGCGACGGGGCTCTCCGAGTTGCGCTCGACGATGCCGCACGCCTCGCCGCGAAACCCGGCCGTCTGGGCGAGCCTCAAGAGCGTCGACGGGCTGAAGGAATGGAGCGGAAGCTGGTCGGTACGCGCGCGGGAGACGTCGCCGGACGAGGCGATCACCAGCAAGGCGCCGCCGGGCTTCAACGCCGCCCGCGCGCTGCGAAGCAGCGAGACCGGGTCTGCCACGTGCTCCACCACGCCGTTGACGAACACCGCGTCGAACGCGCGCGGCTCGAATGGTCCGGCCGGCCCTGCGCTCATGTCGACGGTGACGAAGTCGCGTCCGTCTCCCCGCGGCAGCGCGCCGGACTTTTGAATCAATTGCAGGATGCGGCCTTTGGGAAGCCAGGCCAGAAGAGCGCCCGCGGTCTGCGGATCGAGTTGATACGAGGTCAACGCAGGGGCTGCGCCTGAGCCGGTGCGCGAGACGAGGCCGCAAGCGTGGCACTGGGTGATGCGCGCGGTGCCGACGACGAAGAGATAGTTGCGGCGCCGCCCGCCGCAGAGCATGCACTCCGATCCTTCCGCCCGCCAGATCGGTGTCGCCGCCACGTCCAAACCCTCACGCCCCATAGCGGAAACTGCGTCCATTCGGCTTCTCAAGATGGCCGCGCATGTACTGCGTTTCGCCATCTCGGTCAATGCGGCCGTGATAGCTTCCGCGGCATGATTCAATCGCAGCCGCGCAAGGCGGCGTTCCTCGATCGCGACGGCGTGCTGGTCGAGATCCTGCGCGACGCCGAGCTCGGCGTGCTCTACACGGCGTTCCATCCCGATCAGCTCCGGCCCACGCGCGGAGCGCTCGAGTCGCTGCGGCGGCTCAAGGATCTGGGGTATCTGCGGATCGTCGTCACCAACCAGCCGGGCCCAGCCAAAGGCCATTTCCCCGAGCAGCAGATCGAGCGCATGCACCAGCGCCTGCGCGAGCTCTTCGACGGCGAGCTGGACGCCATCTACCATTGTCCGCACCATCCCGAAGGTGGCCCCGGAGGCGACCCGGCGCTGGTGCGGCGCTGCGACTGCCGCAAGCCCAAGCCGGGCATGCTGCTGCAGGCCGCCCGCGAGCATGCGATCGATCTTCCGGCGAGCGTGATGATCGGCGATTCGCCCGACGACGTGCGGGCCGGAGCCTCGGCCGGTGTACGGACGATCTTGATCAACGGCGGGCGCTGCGAGCTCTGCCCCAACCGCGGCGCGGACTCCGTCCGTCCAGACGCGACGGTCGCTTCGCTGAGCGAGGCGGTCGACTTCATCGCAAACAACACCGCACCTGTGCTAGGTGGAGCGCCCTCAGGGAGGGGATCTTGAGCTTTTCGACGGAATTCCTGGCCGAGTCGGTGAAGGTGATCGAGAAGCTCGATCACGAGCAGATCGAGAAGGTCGCGGATCAGCTGGCGGGCGTGCGCGAGCGCGGGGGCAGGCTCTTCATCCTCGGCGTGGGCGGCAGCGCGGGCAACGCCTCGCACGCGGTCAACGACTTCCGCAAGATCTGCGGCATCGAGGCCTACGCGCCCACCGACAACGTCTCCGAGCTGACGGCGCGCGTGAACGACGAGGGCTGGGCCACCGTCTTCGACAGCTGGCTCAAGGTGAGCCGGCTGCGGCGCGACGACCTGGTGCTGGTCTTTTCGGTGGGCGGCGGCAATCTGGAGAAGAACGTCAGCCCCAACCTGGTGGCGGCGCTCAAGCACGCCAAAGAGGTGGGCGCCAGGGTGGTTGGCATCGTCGGACGCGACGGCGGCTACACCGCCAAGGTGGCCGACGCTTGCGTGATCATCCCGGTGATCAACAGCGGCCACATCACGCCGCACACCGAAGGCTTCCAGGGCCTCGTCTGGCACCTGCTCGTCTCGCACCCGAAGCTCAAGGCTTCCGAGACGAAGTGGGAGTCGGTGAAGTAGCCGATGCTCGCTGCGCTCGCCGCCGTCCTGATCGCCCAAGCTTCAATAGGCCAGGATTCTGGCTACCTGCGCGGCGCTCATTACTTTGGCGATGCGTGGCCGGTCAATTTCTGGGACTCCTTCAGCCCGGCCGCCGCGCCGGCGGATTTCCGCCGCATTCGCGACGAGGGGTTCAACACCATCGTCCTGGTCGTCCCTTGGGGGCAATTCCAGCCGTCGATCTCGCCGCCCCGCTATGACGAGCGGATGTTCGAACGGCTCTCCGCGCTGATGCGCACGGCCGGCGCCGCGAAGTTACGCGTCGTGCTCCGCGTCGGATACGAATGGGACTTCGCGCCGGACGTGGAGCTGCACTTCGACCGCTACATTCGCGTCTTTACCGATGACCAGGTGCATGCCGCGTGGGTAGCGTTCCTCGCCGAGCTGCAGCGGCGCGTCGCCACCGACCCGGCGTATGCCTTTTCCTTCCTGAGTTGGGAAGACTTCTGGGGCGTCAGCCACGTCACCCGCGGCTCGGAGGCTGAACGGCTGGCCGGCGCCGGGAGCAGCGGCTTTCGCGCCTGGGTCCGCAAGCACCGCCCGCTCCCCGAGGTCTCGGCCGCCATGCGCGCGTCCTTCCGCACTTGGGAAGAGGTGCCCGTTCCGGCCGAGCGCAAGCCGGGCTTCGAGCTGTTCCTCGCTTACATGGACGACCTCTTGATGGAGCGTTTGTTCAAGCCGGGCCAGCGTGCGCTGCCGTCGCTCTCGATGGAGGTCCGCGCCGATCAGGATCCGGTCTTCGACGGCGACAAGGTCACCTGGATTCCCCACTACGCCACGTACGCGCTGCCGGGAGCGCCCTACACCACGACGTATTACGCGGTCTCGATGGGCGCGTCCGAACCCGCCATCCCGGCCGCGCATGGCGTGCAGCTGATGCGCTCGATGTTGTCGTCCATCAAGGAGCGCGCGAAGTCCGGGCTGTTCATCGACCAGTTCGTTCCCTACGACAACACGCCCGCGTTCGAGAGCAACCCGAAGATCGCCGCCGCGGAGCTTCCCCGCTTCGTCGAGGACGCAGGGCAGGTGCTGGAAGAGCTCGCGGCCGGCTATGCGGTCTGGACCTGGCGCGACTATGCGTCGAGCGTCATCTACAACGCCCGCTTCGAGCTGGGCCTCCGCGGATGGCAGGCCTCCGGCGGGGCGCGGCTGCGCGGCGGCCAGGGCGTGCAACTGCGCCAGGGCGGCACGCTGCGACAGTCGATCGACGAGCAGCGCACCGGGGTCGCGACCTTCGCGCCCTTCCCCAAGGCAAAGCTGTGCTTCTGGGCGCAGCCCTCGTCCAAGAGCCCGGTCCTCGCCATCGACTTCGGCCACGGCGAGCTTCGCCACACCGTGGCGGCCGCGGGTGAACAGTGCCTTGAGGCGCCCGTCCAACGGTCCTACGAGCTCGCCTTTCGCGCGGCGACGGGGGACCTCTCGATCAACAACATCCGTCTCTATGCCTTCGTCGGCAGCGGGAAGTTCCATGCTCTCGACGGTTCGCCGCTGGAGCTGCTGGCGCCCATCCGCGCGGTCAATGCGCGGCTCGCCGGCATTCGCGTGCCCGAGCACTTCGATCGGGCGTCGGTCACGCAGCTGACCGGCGTCTCTCCCGATTCGTGGATGGGTCCATCTGCGTCCGGCCGGCTGCAGGTGCCGGGCGATCTCTCGAGCCGCACCTTCCGCATCTCCACCTCGCTCCCGGACACCTGGCCCGCCGAGCCGACGCTGCACCTCGAGATTGGCGGCGTTCCTTTGGAGGTGCCGTGCAAGCGCGGCGGAGGCACGCTGCAGCTGCCCGCTTCCGGAATGCACCTGACGGCGGGCTCCATCGCGACGCTGCAGATCACCAGCAGCCAGAGCGTCATCCCCAAAGAGCGCGGCATCAACGCCGACGAACGAAAGCTCGCCTGCCAGCTCTTGGACCTTGGATTTTCGCCTCTAGCCGCGCCGGCCAGCTCGTCGCCGCAGCTTGACGGCGGAGCCCGCTGAAGGCTCTCAGGCAGTGCGCTGCAGCCAGATCTGGCCGCCAGGGTTGCGCAGGCAGAGCGGCATCTCGCGCGCGAACCATTCCTGGTGAAAGGTCTCCAGGAAGGTGTTGAACAGCTTGATTTGAAAGCGGTCGTTGTACATGAGGAAGGCGCGCAGCAAATAGTTCTCGCCCCACTGGCGCCCGGCGAAGATCCACTCACGCGGGTATTGGAAGCCGGCAAAGATGTCGTGGATGTGGACGAAGACGCCCGGCTTCAGCGCCGGCAGGACCTCGAAGTAGAGGTAGTTCACGTCGCTGCCGGCCTTCACCACGTGGGTCGAATCGATGAAGAGGATGTCTCCCGCTTCCAGCGCGGCAAAACGCTCGAGGCCCACGTCCTGGACGCGCGTGGGCACGATCTCGATGCGCTCCCGGTCACCCGGCTTCAGCAGGCTGAGCAAGAGCTCCGGATAGGGCTCGATGAAGGTGCATTGGATTTGATTGCCGAAGTATTGCTCGTTGGTGTCGAGCGTCATGCAGGAGCTGTGACCCGAGCCCACCTCGATGATGCGCTTGGGTTTGCAATGCCGGATCATGCAGTGCAGGAAGATAGCGTCCGAATACGCATAGGCAGGGTTCTCGAACCAGTAGCGCCGCCGCGCCTCCTGCCGCTCCGGAAAGTCCATCTCGCGATAATAGGGAACGAGCTGCGCGAGCAGCTGCAGCTGGCCCTCCTCGTCGAGGTTCACTCCGGGCAGCTCGCGGCGCGTCGCGAAGAGGCGCGCCTCGTCTCGCCGGAGCTCGTCGAGCATGGGCACCGGCGAGTAGAAGTGGCCAGGAGGCACGAACTGCGGCGCCAGCTCTTGCAGGCTTCCTTTGTCCTGAACGATGCGGCTCAGCCGATCGCGCTCGGCGACCAGCTGATCATGCTCTTCGACCACCCGCCGCAGCGGGGCGATCAGCGAGGCAGCGCTGCGGACATATCGGAGAACGGCCGGTGGGAACGGAGCCATTGAGCTCTTCGTATATCAGCGTTTCACGGCGAAGAA
>DATBAA010000205.1:0-3141 GCA_036271755.1 Myxococcales bacterium
CGTCCGATGCGCGGCTGGCGGCGGAGCGCGTCCTGGACGAGCTACGCAGCGCCAACCCCAAACGCACGTTGACGCTCGAGGCGCGGACGGGAAACACCTTCGGCAATTGGGACGTGGAGCGCATCGCGCAGATCATCTCCAACCTCGCCTCGAACGCGCTCCGCTACGGCGACAAGGAGTCGGCGGTGGCGGTGATCCTCGAGGACGGGCCGGCAAACTCGATGGTCATTTCCGTCCACAACCGCGGCCTGCCCATCGCGCCCGACCTGCTGCCGCACCTCTTCGAGCCCTACAAGCGCGGCGCCGACGCGCCCACCGCCTATGCCGGCGGGCTGGGATTGGGCCTCTACATCGTCCGCGAGCTCGCGCGGGCGCACGGCGGCGAGGTGACGGTCAGCTCCACGGCTCTCGACGGCACCACGTTCCGCGCGAAGTTGCCGCGCACGTGAGGTAAGCTTCGCGCATGCGCAACCCGGCCGATCCGTCCCTGCGGCTTCCTGAAGCCAGCTCCGAAGATCTGCAGAAGCTCGTGCAAGCAGCGGTACCCCTGGCCGCAGCGAAGCAGCCCTTGCAAGGCGACCAGACCAAGGCCGTGCGAGAGGTCGTGGACCGGCTCGACAAAGGCGCGCTGCGCGTGGCCGAGCGCGTGCAGACGGCGGAGCGCTGGCAGATTCACGGCTGGGTGCAGCAGGCCATCAACCTCTACTTCGGCGTGGTGGGCAACGAGCTCTACGAAGCGGGCGACCTGCGCTTCTTCGACAAGATTCCCCCCAAGCAGGAGCTGAGCGGCTTTCGCGTGGTGCCGCCGGGCGTGGTTCGCTACGGCGCGCACGTCGAGGCGGGGGCCATCGTCATGCCCGGCTACGTCAACATCGGCGCGCGCGTGGGCAAGGGCAGCATGGTGGACACCTGGGCCACCGTCGGCTCCTGCGCGCAGGTGGGGCAGGGCGTGCACCTCTCTGGCGGCGTCGGCCTGGGCGGCGTGCTCGAGCCGCCCGGAGCGCGGCCGGTGATCATCGAGGACGGCGCCTTCGTCGGCAGCCGCTGCGTGGTGGTGGAGGGCGTGCTCGTAGAAGAGGAAGCCGTGCTGGGCGCGGGCGTGGTGCTGACTTCGACGACCGCCATCTACGACGTGACCGGACCAACGGAGCAGGTGCTGCGCGGACGGGTGCCGGCGCGGTCGGTGGTCATTCCCGGCATGCGCCCGCGGAAGTTCCCTGCCGGCGAGTATCTCGTGCCCTGCGCCTTGATCATCGGCGAGCGCAAGGAGAGCACGGACAAGAAGACCTCGCTCAACACCGCGCTGCGAGACTTTGGAGTCTCGGCGTGACCGTGGATGATCTAGCCCTGCGGACGCTGGCGCTCTGCTCCATTCGCAGCCCCATCGGCGAGGAGCAGGAGATCGCGACGTACGTGGCCTACGAGACGGGCGGCGAGCGCATCGGCAATGGCGTCGTGTGCGGGAGGGTGACGGGCAAACGGCCGGCGGTCTTGCTGGCCGGGCACATCGACACCGTGCCGCTGCAAGAGGGTGACTTCCCCGCGCGCCGCGCCGACGGCCGCGTCTTCGGGCGCGGAGCCTCGGACATGAAGGGCGCGCTCTCGGTGATGATCGAGCTGTGGCGCAACCTGGACCGCGACGCGCTGCCGGTCGAGCTGGTGCAGATCTATTACGATCGCGAAGAAGGTCCCATCGCGGAGAACGGCCTGCTGCCGCTCCTGGAGGCGCGGCCCGACTTGCGCAACGCCGCGCTGGCGCTCTGCCTGGAGCCCACCGATCTGGCGCTGCAGCTGGGCTGCTGCGGCTCGATGCACGCGACGTTGACCTTCGACGGACGCAGCGCCCACAGCGCGCGGCCCTGGCAGGGCGAGAACGCCATCACCAAGGCCGGCGCGCTCCTGACGTTTTTGCACCAGGAGCAGCCGCGAGACGTGAAGATCGGCGAGCTGATCTTTCGCGAGGTCATGACCGTCACCCGCATTGGCGGCTTCACCGGCCGCAACGTGGTGCCGGCGCGCTGCGAGCTGAACCTGAACTTCCGCTTCGCTCCCGGCCGCAGCCTGCAGAGCGCGGCCGAAGAGGTGCTGGCGCTGGCGCACCGCTTCGGGGCTTCGGCCACCATCATCGACCGCTCGCCCAGCGGGCCGGCCATCGTCGACAACCCGCTGCTGCTGCAGCTGCGCGCGCTGACCGCCGCGCCTCTGGAAGCCAAGCAGGCCTGGACGGACGTGGCCCAGCTGGCCGCGCACGGCATTCCCGCCGCCAACTTCGGCCCGGGCGACCAGGCGCAGGCGCATCAGAAGGGCGAGAGCTGCGGCGAAGAGGCGTTGCTGCGCGCGTATCAGATGCTCGAGCGATTCCTGCGCGAGGTCTCGGTGTGACGTTCTTGGTTCCGGCCACATGATCGAGACGTTCATAGGTCTCGGCTCGAACCTCGGCGATCGCCTCGCGAACCTGGGGCTGGCCGTGGCAAGACTCGAGAGCGAGCCGGGCTTCAGCTTGCGCAGGGCGTCGATTGCGTACGAGACCGAGCCCATCGGGCCGCCGCAGCCGCGCTATCTGAACGCCGTCGTGCAGGTGGGAACGCTGCTCTCGCCGCGGGCCACGCTGCAGAAGCTGCAGGCCATCGAAGAGGCGCTGGGCCGCGTCCGGCGCGAGCGCTGGGGGTCGCGCGAGATCGACCTGGATCTGCTGCTCTTCGGCGACCGCGCCTTGAACGAGACAGGCCTGACGGTGCCGCACCCGTATCTGCAGCAGCGGGCGTTCGTGCTGGTGCCGCTGGCGGAGATCGCGCCCCTGGCCGTGCTGCCCGGCGGACAGACGGCGGCGGAGCTCCTGGCTGCGCTGGCCGCGGCCGATCGCGCGCAGGTGCGGCCGTTTCGGGCCATCCGCCGGCCGCCACCCGAAGCAGAGGCGGATGCCGGGCCTGAGTCGTGATAGGACCCGCGCCGTGAGACGCACAGCCATCTTCGCTTTGTTGGGCCTCTTCGCTTGCCACCCGGACTCGGTCGAGCCCAGGGACGCGCCAGACGCCGGACCCGCCGCGGGCATCGAAGCCGGAGACTCCAAGGCGCTGCTGGCCGAGGTCGATCGCCTCAAGGATCAGCTGAAGGACAAGCCCAAGACCTTCGAGGTGCTGG
>DATBAA010000206.1:0-16976 GCA_036271755.1 Myxococcales bacterium
CGATTTCCGCTCCGGCCTGGATTCACTGCGCCGGGTTCGCGTCGCGACGATGGACGGCGCGCAGATCGGGCTCGGCCAGGTCGCGGATCTCAGGCTGCGGACGGGGCCCTCGATGCTGCGAGACGAAAACGGCCAACTTGCGGGTTATGTCTTTGCGGATACAGCAAGGCCTATCGACGACTACGTCCGCGATGCCAAGAAAGCCGTCGCGGGCAAAGTAACAATCCCTCCCGGATATCGGCTCGAATGGGCTGGCCAGTACCGCTATCTGGAGCGCGCGAAAGAGCGGCTCAAGCTGGTGGTGCCCTTCACGCTCTTCGTGATCTTCCTGCTGCTCTACTTCAACTCCAAGAGTGCCGTCGAAGCGCTGCTGGTGATGCTGGCGGTCCCGTTCTCGCTGGTGGGGGCTTTCTGGCTGCTTTCGCTCTTGGGCTACAGCATGTCCGTCGCGGTCTGGGTCGGTCTCATCGCACTCGCGGGCCTCGACGCCGAGACCGGCATCGTCATGCTGCTCTATCTCGACTTGTCGTGGCGCGAGCGAAAGCCTACGACGCGAGATGAAGCGCGCGACGCGGTGCTTCACGGCGCGGTCAAGCGCATCCGCCCAAAGATGATGACCGTGGCGACCATCCTGGCTGGGCTTCGGCGATTCTCGAGTTGGTGGTCTACCCCGCGCTCTACCTCATCTGGAAGGGACGCCGTCTGCCGCAAGCCCTCGCCTGAATCGCTCATGTGCGGACCAGGCTACGGCAGCGCCTGGCTCGCGGCGCCGAAGGCCTCTTCCGCGAGATTGAGCGAGCGCCGCAGGATCGCGCCGTCGCTGGTGTTGAGGAAGGCGAAGCGGCGGCACGCTTCGACGGCGCGGGCGAGCGCGTCGCAGACGGGCGTGGCGATGCCGTTGCCCTTGAGCCTGGCGGCGATGGCTTGCGGAGATTCGGCCGGCGCGTCGGTGTCGCCGAGGGAGGCGGCGAGCAGGTTCAGCGCGCGAGAGAGCGCGGCGAAGAACGGGCCTGCGTCGCCCTCGCAGAGCGAGCGGGCGGCGTCGAGCTCGCGGCGCGCGCCGGTCAGGCTCGCGCCGCCCGGGCTGGCGCCGCTGCGCCGGGCGTGCTTTCGCAGCAGCGTCAGCAGCGCGAAGAGCGCGGCGGCGAAGAACAGCGCGGCCACGAAGAAGAGCGCCACCAGGCCCACGGGCGCGGCCCGCCGCCAGAGGCTTCCGGTCGCGCCCGCGAGCGGCTTCGCCGGCGGCGGCGGGGACTCCGCGGCCACCGTCGCGGCGGCGCCGACCTGCACCTCCAGCGGCTCGCTCCTCAGGACGGCGTATCGCTTCGTTTGCGGATCGAACGACTGCAGCTCGATCGGCGGCAGCCGCACCGCGCCCGCGCCCGAAGGCACGGCCACGAGCTCCCAGGTCCTGACGCCGCCCGCGCGCGTGCCGCTTGCAGTCTCGGTCTCCGTTGTCGAAGGCGGAAAGACCTTCCAGGCTTTGGGAAAAGCGGGCGCCGGCGTGGGCAGGCTGGCGAGGTCGCCAAACCCGCTCACGCCAATTTTGAAGGTCGCGGGCTCGCCCGCCCGCGCGAGAGATGGACCTTCGAAGGAGAGCGCCCAGGTGCCGACCGCGGGGTTGGACGGGCCGGGCGGCAGCGGGTCGATCTGCAAGCGCAGCGGCTCGCTGGTGACGGAGACCTCCTGTCCATCCTCGGCTGCCACCGTCGCCGTCGCGCGCTGGATCACGAGCGGCCCGGCGGCGTTCGCGAAGATGGCCTTGCGGGCGATCAGCACTCGCGCTTCGCCGTCGCGCTGCTCGGGCGCCAGCCGCTTGCCGGGCGGCAGATCGCGCACCGCCGCGCCCTCGAAGGCCGGCGGCTGGAGGCCGTTCACGCTCGCCAGCGGAACCCGCGCGTACAGATAGAACGAGACGGTGATCTGCTGGCCGGGAAACGCCGTCTTGCGATCGGCCACGGCCTCGAGCCGCACCTCGCCCGGACGAATCGGCGCCGCGATCTCGAAGGGGTCCTGGCCAAAGAAGCGGCTGCCAAGGCTCGTGGCGCCGCCAAATCCGCCGAACTGTTTGAGCATCGACGCGAACGGATCCGCATCGTCCTCTTCTTCGGCCCGCGGGCGGGCGACGTGCTCCCGCTGCACCTCGACGGACACCGGCTCGCTCGCCAGCCGCTCTCCGTCCGCCACGATCTCCGCGGCGGGGATGACGAGCCGTCCCGGCTTGTTCGCCCGCAGCGTGAAGATGAACTGCTCCGTGCGCTGCGTCTCCATGCCGGAGGGCGACGAGCTCATGGTCACGTTCGTCGACCGCGACCGGCCCAGCACCTGGAAGTCGCCCGGGGGCAGCCGCACGGCGGCCTCGTGTTCCGCGCCCGAGACGGAGACGGTCATTCGGAACGGATCGCCGGCGCCGACCGGGCCCTCCTCGACCTCTTGCTTTGCCGTGACCTGCGCGAAGGCCGCGCTGGAGACGAGGAGGGCCGCGAAGGTGGCTCTACCAAGGGTGCGCATCGGGCGTGCTCCTCTCGGGCGGAACTTGCGGGCTGTAGGGCAGCAGGCGATCGCCGGACTTGAGCGCATCGAGCATGCGCTCGGCGCGGGTCGGTGCCGGCTGCTCTCCCTGCGCGAGCGCGCCGGCCGCCGGCGAAGGACTCTTCGCGTCGCCGGTCTTCGGCTGTTGCTGACCCTTCTGCTCGCCGTTCTTCGATTGCTGCTGCTGATCTTTCGGCGCACCGTTCTTCGGCGGCTGCTGCTTCTCGTCCTTTGGCTGCTGCTGATCTTTTGCCTGCTGCTGATCTTTTGGCTGCTTCTGGTCCTTCTGTTGCTCGGCCAGCACGACCTCCAGGTTGTGGCGCGCGTCGTCGTTGGCAGGGTCCGCGACCAGCGCTTGCCGCAAGCTGGCGGCGGCGGCGTCGCGGTGCTCGCCCTTGGCCTGGAGCGTGCCGCGGTTGTACGCGTCGCGGCCTTGCAGCGCCGCCGCGGGCGTCTTGAAGGCTTCCAGCGCGGCGTCGGTCTTTCCCATCGCCGCGAGCGCGTCGCCCTGGTTGAAGCGCGCGATCTCCGCCTGCTTCTTCTGCGCCTGGAATTGCTTCAGCGCCTCGTCATAGTGGCCCGCCGTATAGGCCTTGGCGCCGCGCTGCGCGGCGGCCTCGGGCACGTGAAAGACGTCCGCGCGCGCCGCCCGCAGCGGCAGCAGCGCGAGCAGCGCCGCCGCCAGCGCGGCCGAGAGCTTCTTCGACGATCGCGAAGGCGAGACCCAGAGGCCGAGCAGGAGCAGCGCGAACGCCGGCAGCGCGAACCAGGAGAAGCGCTCCGCCGAGGCGGAGACGGTCACCTCCTCGATCTCGCCTTTCTGCAGCCCGTCGAGCGCGTGACCCACCGCTTGCGCGCCGAGATCGCCCGCCAGATCGAAGCTCTGCCCCGGCCCCGTGAGCGCGGCCAGCGCGGCGCGATTGGCATGCGTGAGGATCGCCGCGCCGCTCGCGTCGCGCTCGTCGCCGATGACCCGCCCCCGGGCATCCAGCACGGGCACCGGCGCGCCCGCTTCCGTCCCGACCGCGACGGTGAAGAGCTGCACGCCCGCGTCCCGCAGCGCCTTCGCCTGGGCAGCGGCGCTCTCGCCCCAGTCTTCGCCGTCGGTGAGCAGCACGACCGCCTGCGCGCGGGAGCCGTGCTTGCCGTGCGCGAGCAGCTCGCCCGCTTCGCGCAGCGCTCCGCCGACGTCGGTGCCTCCCTGCTGCATCTGCAGCGGATCGACCGCCCGCAAGTACAGGCGCGCCGCCGCGACGTCGGTGGTGAGGGGCGACTGAACGAAGGCGTCCTTGGCGAACGCGACGAGCCCCACCCGATCGCCGTGCCGGCCGTCGATCAGCGATTCGACCGCGACCCGCGCTTGCGCCAGCCGATTCGGCCGCACGTCTTCGCTCAGCATCGAGCGCGAGGCGTCCAGGGCGACGACCAGGTCCACGCCGCGCCGGTGCGCCGTCTCCTTCACTTCGCCGAACCAGGGCCGCGCGCAGGCGACCGCGAGCAGCGTCAGCCCGGCGCCCGCCAGCGCGACCTTCAGCGCCTCGCGCCCGGGTGAGCGCCCCGGCACGAGCCGCGAGACCAGCCGCGGCGCGACCCAGCCCTTGGCGAGCGGGCGGCGAAAGACTTGCCGCGACAACCAGATCGTCCCCGCCGCGGCGGCCAGCGCGAGCCCGAGAAAGATCGGCAGCTGGAAGCCTGCCTGGGTACCTGCGATCGTGAAGGTCATGGCGTCACCAAGAGAAAGGATTTGGAGAGCACGAGGCCGAGCGCGCCCAGCGCCAGCGCGCCTGCGAGGAGCGGGCCAAACAGCTCGCGCGGCACGGTGGTGACGCGCTCGTCCTTGAGCCGCGTCTTCTCCATGGCGTCGAGCACGTGGTGCAGCCCGCGCTCGAGCGAGGCCGCGTCGGTGGCGCGCTGGAAGCTTCCGCCGCTGGTCTCCGCCAGCCCGGCCAGCAGCTGGGGATTGGTCGGAGCCTCGGCGGTGCCGTAGACGATCTCGCCCGAGGCGCCGCGCCCGATGGGCACCCGCGCCGCGCCGCCCTTGCCGACGACGATGGGGAAGATGGGGATGTGCAGATCCCGGGCGGCCTCGGCGGCGTCCTTGGGCGCGAGGCGGCCCGCGTTGTTGTCGCCGTCGGTGACGAGGATGACGGCCTTGCTCTTGGCGGTGCTGTCGCGCAGCCGGTTCAACGCCACCCCGACCGCGTCGCCGATGGCCGTGCCGTCCTCGAGCTTGCCGGCCTCGAGGTGGCTCAACGCCTCGGCGACGGCCTGGTGGTCGAGCGTCAGCGGCACCTGCGTATAGGCCTTGCCCGAGAACGCGACCAGCGCGGTGCGGTCATCCGGCCTGCGCTCGACGAACTTCGCCACCACGTCTTTCGCGGTGTCGATGCGGCTCCGATCGCCGAGATCCTGCGCGTTCATCGAGGGAGAGACGTCGAGGGCGACGGCGAGGTCGATGCCTTCGCGCTCGCTCTTCTCGTCGCGCGGCGACGAAGGCAGCTCGGGCCGCGCCAACGCGACCGCCAGCACCCCGGCCGCCGCGATCTGCAGCGCTGCCGGAAGCCAGGCGAAGCGCAGGCGCCGGCCGAGCCCCAGGGCCGCCAGCCGCGAGACCCCGGGAAAGCGCAGCGCCGGCCGCCGCCGCCGCAACCAGAGAGCGCGCGCGGCGAAGAGCGGCACCAGCGCGAGCAGCAGCAGAAATGCCGGATCACGAAAGTGCGGCATTGGGTTCTCCTTTCCTGGGCTCAGCGAGCAGGCGCGCCGCGAGCTGACCGTCTTTGTCCCGCTGCCCGGGCCTCGCCGCCCGGGCAGCGAACTTCACCAGGTTGGCTTCGCCAAACAGCGTGCGCAGCTCGCTGACGGGCAGCGAGCCGGGGAGCAGCCGCGCGAGCTCGGTCGCGGTCCGCTCCAGGGCGGGAATTCCGTGCCTGCGCTGCAAGTGCCGGCGCACGATGGCGTCCAGCGCGAGATAGAACTCCAGGTCGCCGCAGCCGCTCTGCAGCAGAACCTCCAGCTCGCGGCGATCGCGCTTCTCCAGCGAGGCGCGCCGCCGCGCGATCAGCCGCGCCGCGGCGCCGAGCAGCCCGAGCGCGAGCAGCAACCCGGCAGCGGCGAGCGCCAGCCGCAGCGGCGAGAACACCAGCGGCACGCGCGGACCGGCGAGCCCACGAAGCTTGCCGTCACCTTTGGCGAGCGTCGAGCTCCCGTTGATCTTGGCCTCGCCCGGCACGGCCAGCCTCGCGCCCGCGCGGGAGACGAGCGTCAGCTGGGGCAGCGCGTGCTCGCCCAGCGCGTAGAGGCCGAGCCGCAGCGTCACCACCGCGCCGCTCGCGCCGTCCTGTTCGCTCTGCCCGAGCAGCGTGAAGGGGCTGGCCGCGGGCAGCTCGTCCGCACGCCAGCCTTCGCGCGCGCCGCCTTGCAGCGTCACCTCGGCGGTGAACGGCGCTCCCAAAGCGACCTGCTCGGCAGAGAGCCGCACCGCCTGCACCTTCGCCGCCGGAGCAGGCGCGGGCGCTGCCGGCGCCTGGGCCGCGAAGGCCACGAGCAGGAGCGTGAGGCCCATCATGGCGCCCTCCGGCCCAGCGCGCGCCGCCGCATCAGCAGGGCGAGCGCGCGGGCGCCGTCCGCTTCAGGGTCGAGAAAGATCGCGTCGAGCCGCAGCCCGCGAAAGAGCGCCTCCTGCAGCGCCCGCTCGCCTCGCGCGTGCTTCGCGAACGTCGCGCGCGCGCGCGCCGACGAGAGATCCACCAGCAGCCGCTCGCCGGTCTCCGCGTCCTCGAGCAGCACCGAGCCCGAGCCGCGCGGCAGCTGCTCCTCCGCGCTGTCGCGGACCACGATCGGCACCAGATCGAAGCGCCGCGACGCCGCCGCGAGCACGCGCTTGTCGGCGGCGGACTGGTCGAAGTCGAAGTCGGAGATGACGAACACCAACGCAGGCCTGCGCCGCAGCTCGAGCAGATGCTTGAGCGCGCCGGCGAGCGTCCGCGCCCCGGCCGCGTCGCCCGCGCCCGCGAGCGCCTCGAAGATGGCGATGGACTGCTGGCGGCCCTTGCGCGGAGGCACCACCACGTGCCGGCCTTCGCCGAACGCGATCAGGCCCACGCGATCGCCGCCCGAGAGCGCGGCCTGCGCCACGCACGCCGCGATCTTGCCGGCGGCCTCCGCCTTGGAGTGGTGCCTGGAGCCGTACGCCGAGGAGCCGGAGAGATCGACCACCAGCCACACCGCGAGCTCGCGCTCCTCCTCGAAGACCTTGACGTGCGGCACGCCGGTGCGCGCCGTGACGTTCCAGTCGATGGTGCGCACCTCGTCGCCCGGCGCGTAGGCGCGCACCTCCGAAAAGACGTTGCCGCGCCCTTTGAACTGCGAGCGGTAGCGGCCCGAGCTCACCTCGGCGACGGCGCGCCTGCTGACGAGCTCGAGCTTGCGGCCTGTTTGCGCCTCGCGGCGAAGGTGCGCTGCCGCGCTCCGGGGCTTCACGGTACCACCACGCCTTCCAGGAGCCGCGTCACCAGCGCGTCGGGCGTCACCCGGTCGGCTTCGGCTTCGTAGGAGAGCACGATGCGGTGGCGAAGCACGTCGGGCGCCAGCGCCTTCACGTCTTCGGGCAGCACGTACGGACGGCCGCGCAGGAACGCCATCGCGCGGGCGGCGTTGACGAGGGCGATGCCGGCGCGCGGGCTGGCGCCGCCGTCGAGCAGCGGCTGCATCTCTTTCAAGCCGTGCGCCTCCGGCTTGCGCGTCGCCTCGACGAGATCGAGCACGTAGTCGAAGATGCGGCCTTCGACGTGGACCTTCGCCACCATCTCCTTCGCGTCCGCGAGCTGCGCGCCCGAGCCGGCGACGTGCGCGCGCGGCGGCACGAGCCCGGTCATGCGCTTCAAGATCTCCCGCTCCTCGACGCGCAGGGGATAGTCGATCAACACCTTCAACATGAATCGATCGAGCTGCGCCTCCGGCAACGGATAGGTGCCCTCGTGCTCCAGCGGGTTCTGGGTCGCCAGCACCAGGAACGGGTCGGGCAGCGCGTGCGTGTGATCGCCCAGCGTCACCTGCCGTTCCTGCATGGCCTCCAAGAGCGCGGACTGGACCTTGGCCGGCGCGCGGTTGATCTCGTCCGCCAGCAGCAGGTTGGTGAAGACCGGTCCGCGCTTGACCTTGAAGTCGCCGCTGCGGGCGTCGAGCACCTGGGTACCCACGACGTCGGACGGCAGCAGATCGGGCGTGAACTGGATGCGGTTGAACTGCAGCGAGAGGGCATCGCCGAGCGTGCGCACCAGCAGCGTCTTCGCCAGCCCGGGCACGCCTTCGACGAGGAGGTGGCCGTTGCAGAGCAGGCCGACGAGCATGCGCTCCACCACCGCGCGCTGCCCGACCACCACCCGGCTCATCTCGCCGGCGATGCTCATCATGAAGCGGCTCTGTTCGACCAGCGCCTCGTCCGTCACGTCAATCGAGCTCGATCGTTGCAGCATGGGGTTCTCCTTGAGTTGGTCCAGCCCCTCCTTGAGCATCGGTCGTGCCACGCGGCTTCCGGAGTGACGGACCGCGCCGGACCTGGGGCGAAGCGCCCCACCTGGGTCGAAGCGCCGCCCCACGCGCATGGCTATGATCCCGCGCCAGATGACCGTCGCCCGGACGTTTGCGTTGACCTTTGCCCTGCTCGCGCTGGTCGTGCTCTTCGCGCAGTCGCTGTTCCTGGTGCGGCTCGAGGATGCGCGCGCCGCCGAGCGCCGCCGCACCGCCCACCAGCTCCTCGGCCTGACGCTCGCGGGCTCCATCGGCGCGGCGTGGCAGCAGGAGGGCGCGGACGAAGCGCAGCGCCTGGTCGACGAAGCGAATCGATTCCAGGAGACCATCGGCGTGCGCTGGGTGTGGCTGGACGCTTCGTTGGTGACGCCGCTGCACGCCCCGCTGCAGGCGAGCCAGAGCATCCAGCGCGACAGCTTCAGCGCGGCGACCGTGGAGACCGCGTCCGGCCGCGCCTTCGTCTCCTATACGCCCGCGCACGTCGGGCAGAGCCTGGGCGCCATCGAGATCACCGAGCCGCTCACCGACGAAGGCGTGCAGCGGCCCGGCCTGAAGGAGCTGCTGCTGGTGAACAGCTCGGTGACGCTCTTGATCTTCGCCCTCGTCGGGTGGTGGCTCGGCGTGCGGCTCGTCGGGCGCCCCATCGAGCAGCTCGCGCGGATGGCCAAGCAGGTCGGCGCCGGCTCGCTCGACGCCCGCGTGCACCTGCACACCCGCACCGAGCTGGATACCCTTGGAGAGGCGATGAACACCATGGCGGCCTCGCTCGACAGGCAGACCCGCGAGCGCGATCAGGCGCTGGAGCAGGCGCGGCACGCGGACCGCCTGGCGACGGTGGGAAAGCTCGCGGCGGGCCTCGCGCACGAGCTGGGCACGCCTTTGAATGTCGTCAAAGGGCGCGCCCGCACGCTGCAAGGGGGCGACCTCGAGGGCCCCGCCGCGGAGCTCGCGGCGGCGGAGATCATCGGCGAGAGCGATCGCATGGCGGGCCTCGTGCGTCAGCTCCTCGACTTCGCCGGCAAACGCGGCGGCGGCCGCGCGCGCATCGACGCGAGCGACGTGGTCCAACACACGCTCGCGCTGCTGCAGCCGATCGCCGCGAAGCGCGGCATCACCTTTCTCGCGAAGCTCGCCCCGGCGCCGCTCTTCGCCGACGCCGGCCAGCTGCAGCAGGTGGCGACCAACTTGATCCTCAACGCCGTGCAAGCGAGTCCGGACGGCGCGGCAGTCGAGGTGTCGGTGGAGGCGGACGGGGAGATCGCGCTGCGCGTGCGCGATCGCGGCGCGGGGTTGTCCGAAGAGGTGCGCGCGCATCTCTTCGAGCCGTTCTTCACCACCCGCCCGCGCGGCGAAGGCACGGGGCTCGGGCTCGCCGTCAGCTTCGGCATCGTGAGTGAGCTGCGCGGCAGCATCGACGCCGCCAACGCGGAGGGCGGCGGCGCGGTCTTCACCGTCAGGCTGCCGCGGAGCGATTCATGACCAGCGACTCCGCGGCGGGCGACGGGAATTGGCGATGAGGGCGCGCATCCTCTTCGTGGAGGACGACGCGGGCCTGCGCAGGCTCCTCGCCGAAACCATGGTGGCGCGCGGGTACGAGGTCGCGTCCGCCGGCAACGGCGAGGAGGCGCTCACGCGCTTGGAGATGGGCGACGTGGACGTGATGGTCACCGACTTCCACATGCCGGGAATGGACGGCCTCGCGCTCTGCCGCCGCGTCACCGAGGCGTGGCCCGACATTCCGGTGATCGTGCTGACCGCGTTCGGCAGCCTGGAGACGGCGGTCGGCGCCATCCGTTCGGGCGCGTACGACTTCGTCACCAAGCCGGTGGAGCTGGACGCGCTGGCGCTCTCGGTGAGCCGCGCCGTCGAGCGGCGGGGTCTCAAGGAGGAGGTGCGCAGGCTGCGCGCGCAGGTGAGCTTGCCCGCGGGGGACGTCATCGGGGAGAGCCCGATCCTGCGCAAGGCCTACGCGGTGCTCGAGCGCGTGGCGGACGCGGAGGTGCCGGTGCTGGTCCTGGGCGAGACCGGCACCGGCAAGGAGCTGGCGGCGCGCGCGCTCCACGATCGCAGCCGCCGCCGCAACGGTCCGTTCCTGGCCGTCAACGCCGCCGCCGTGCCGGAGACGCTGCTCGAATCCGAGCTGTTCGGGCACACGCGCGGCGCCTTCACCGGAGCGCAGTCGGCGCGCAAGGGCCTCTTCCAACGCGCCACGGGCGGAACGCTCTTCCTCGACGAGGTCGGAGAGCTGCCGCTGGCGACGCAGCCCAAGCTCCTGCGCGCGCTGCAGGAGAAGAAGGTGCGCCCGGTCGGATCGGACGAAGAGGTGGCGTTCGACGCGCGCATCGTCGCCGCGACCCATCGCGATCTGCAGGCGCTCGTCGAGCAGGGACGCTTTCGCCCGGACCTGCTCTACCGGTTGGACGTCGTCTCCATCGAGCTGCCGCCGCTGCGCGCGCGGGGCAACGACGTGCTGCTGCTCGCGCGCGAATTTCTGCGCCGCGCGGCGGCCTCCGCGCGGAAGCCCGTGCTCGGGTTGTCTCCGGAGGCGGCGAGGAAGCTGCTCGACTATGCCTGGCCGGGCAACGTGCGGGAGCTGCAGAACTGCCTCGAACGCGCCGTCGCCCTCGCCCGCTACGACATCGTCACCGTCGAGGAGCTCCCCAAGCGCATCCAGGAGTTCGACCCCCGCACCGCGCTGCCCGAGGCGGCGGAGCCCTCGACCTTCGCGACGCTCGACGAGGTGGAGCGCCGCTACATCGAGCGCGTGCTGGAGGCGAGCGGCGGAAACCAGTCGTCGGCCGCGCGGGTGCTGGGCATCGACCGCAAGACCCTGCACCGCAAGCTCGCCGGCTTCGCGGACGAATCCATCGCGAACGAAACCCTCGAGAAGCCGCCCAACGCTTGAGGGACGCCGAGAACTACCCGGCCGTCACGTCCACGGCGGAATCGCAGCGCGATCGCGGAACGCCCAGACATAACCGTACGGGTCGCGGAACTGCGCATAGTCGCGCAGCGACTCCGGCGTCATGCGGGTCGCGCCGTCCCGGAGCGCGGGATCCAGCCACGAAGGAAGATCGTCGACCACGATCTCGAGGACGGGCGTGCTCGGGTGTGGATTCGGCGTGCCCTTGCGCAGCTCGAGCGCGATCCCGTTGCCGCGGCCGATGCGCGCGCGATCGTCATCGAGCTTTTCGATTTGGCCGTCGAAGACCTGCGCATACCAGGCGGCGGCGGCTCGCACCTCCGGCACCACGAGCTCGCGAGGCGGCGGAAGGCTCAACGCCTGCCCCGGCGCGACTGATTGTCCGACCAATGCGGGCCGAGCCATTCGTAGCTCGTGGTTCCGTCGGCCTCGCAGCACAAGCAGCCAAAGATGCTGAGGGGAACGTCCGAGCCACGCACCTGGCAATGCCAGCTCTGGCCCGGCGCGCCGCTGCAGGCGTTGATCACGCCGCTGCCGAAGCTGGAGACCCCATGGCATTCGCCGAGATCGCCGAAGTCGAAGCCCTGGTTGAAGAGAAAGTCCACGGCTGCTTCGTCGCGATCGATGAAGCTGCCCTCGCAAGCCAGCGCCGTCGGGTTGGCTTCCTGGCAGCGCCGTCGCCGCTGTTCCGGCTCCTCGCTGGTGGGACTGTCGCTCGAGAGCGTGCTCACCGCTCCGAGCCCGACGGCAGCCGCCGTGGTGGAGAAAGCGCTCGACGATGCGACCACCGGCGCGACCGTCGTGCTTGCGACGGGGGCGGCCGCCTCCAGCGCCGCCGGCGCCGTGACCTCGAGAATGGTGGGCGCGGCCACGTCCGCGGCGACGAGCGCCCCGTCGACCACCACCACTTCGGTGCTCACCGTCGCGACCTCCGCGACGACGATGACCTCGGGCGTGGCCTCCGCGACGATGATGGCGCCCGCGAGCAGTGCCGGTGCCCGTTGGATGCGCGGGCCAACCGCCCGGTCCACCAATGTGGCGGCGGCTCGCTCGCGCCCGCCCACGGCTGCCCGGGCCGCGCGATCCGCTTGATCCTCCAGCTCTTGGCCGGGCCCGGCCACACCGCCCGATGCGGCAGAGCCTTGCTGAATGGTGTGCGCCAGCTCGTGCGCGATCAGCAGATCGCCCGTCGTCGTGCCGGGCCGGTACTGGCCAGGCGCGAACGCGATGTCGCGGCCGATGGTGAAGGCGCGCGCACCGAGCGCGGTGTTGAGGCGGGCCGCCGTCGCGTCGTCGTGGACGCGCACCGCCCCGAAGCTCGAGCCATAGGAGCGCTCCATCTTGTGTCGCGCGCCGTCGTCGAGCGCCCTGCCCGCGCCGAGCTGGGCGCGCATGGCCGCTGGTTCGTGTGCCGGAAGCGCACCGCCGCTCTCGGTCTGCGCCTGGGCACGCGGGTTCTCGCGGCTCGCGATCCGCCGGGCGATGATACCCGCGCGCGCCGCCATCGCATCGACGACGCCCCGCGCCGTCGTTCCAGGCGCTGACTGCGCGAACGCCGCGACAAACCGCATCAGCGCCGAGAGCGGGCGCCCGCGGTACCGCTCGATCGTCCGCAAAATGTACGGACAGTCCCGCCCCGGCCGGCCGACGCGCCGAAACTCCGCCTCGACGCGATCGGAGACCGCGGCGTGCACGGCCGCGAGGAAGTCGGTCCGGCGCATCTGACCGGCCCCCACTTGCGCGCCGTCCTCGACGAGCGTCGGGACGCGCGCGGCGGTAGGCGTAGCGCCACCGCGCCGAGCCTGGCGCTGCACCGCCGAACCCGCGCTCGAGGGCAGCGGTCTCGGGTCGCGGCCTGCTCCGTGGTTGCCGAACAACGAGGCAGCCACCGCGTCGGCTTGCCGCTCGTGTGCATCGCCGGGTTCGCTGACCGTGAGGCCAGCCGCGGTCGCGCGGCCCGCCACCGGACCTCGCGCCTGTTGAACGACGTGCGTGAGCTCGTGCGCGATCAGCTGCAGGCCTGTCGACGAACGCGGCGCGTACGCGCCACTGTCGAACACCAGATCGCGGCCCACCGTGTACGCGACCGCGCTCATCGCTCGGGCAGATTCGGCAGCTTGCCCGTCCGCATGAACGCGAACCTGGCCGAAGTCGTACGCCAACCGGTTCTCCATGAAGGCGCGAGTTTGCGCGTCGAGCGGCTGCCCCGGTGAGCTCAATGCCGCGTCGACGCCGGCCGAGTCGGCCGCCGGGCTTGCGGCGCCGCGGGCGCTGCGTTGCGCGCTTCTGCCCTCGTCTTCGCGCTCCTCGCAGCTCGTGCACTTTCGCTGCACCGCAATGGGCGCCCGCGCCTGTTGCGACGGCCCCGCCACGCCCGGTTTGATCGCGCTCGTGAGTGCCTGCATCTTGCCTCGCAGCCTATCAACCGGGCTCTGCCACATCAACCGGGTCCGGCAGTCCGGCATTGGTTCGCTCGGGCCAGCTCGATCTGGGTCCGATCAAACCCAATCATGAGATCCTGGCTCAGGCGTTCATTCCCCCGTCGACGGTCAGGTTCGCCCCGGTGATGTACGAGGACTCCGGACCGGCGACGAACGCCACCAATGCGGCGACCTCATCCACGTGGCCATAGCGGTCGAGCGCGGTGGCGGCTTTCTGAGGCACCGCCCAATCGCCCGAGGCAGGGTTCAGCTCCGTGTCGATGGGGCCAGGCTGAACGTTGTTCACCGTGATGCCCCGCTTCCCGACCTCCCGGGACAACGCCTGGGTGAACATCTTCACGGCTCCCTTGGTGGCCGCGTAGGCGACCAGCCCCGGCGCCACCGCGCGTTCGCCCACGGCCGAACCGGTCATGATGATGCGGCCGCCGCTCTTCATGTGCTTGAGCGCCGCGTGCGTCGCGGCGAGCGTGCCGCGGAGGTTGATGGCAATCACGCGATCCATCTCCTCGAGCGTCGTCTCCTCGAAAGTCTTCGGGAAGGCCGTGCCCGCGTTGTTCACCAGCACGTCGAGGCGGCCAAACGTCGCGACCGTCTTCTCGACCGCGGCCCTGACGGCATCGGCGTCGGTAGCGTCAGCTTGAATCGCGACGGCCTTCCCGCCGTCGAGCTCAATCGCCTTGACCAGCGCGGAAGCAGCCTTGAGGTCTGTCGCGTAAGTGATGGCTACGGTTGCTCCATCCGCGGCCAGGCGCTTCGCGATCGCCCTGCCGATTCCCCGGGAACCGCCGGTCACGAGCGCCACTTTGTTCGTCAAATTGGACATGATCTCTCCTTGGTATTGCGTGAGTGATTGGTGGATTGATTCAAATGCAATTGGATCGCGTCAGCCGGCGCTCTTGCCACCGTCGACCGTCATGATCTGCCCGGTCACGAACGAGGCCGACGGGGATGCGAGAAAGGCGATCGCCCGGGCAATTTCGTCGGGCTTGCCGATCCGGCCCAGCGGGACCTTCGACGACATTGCTGCTTTCTTCTGAGGATTTCCGGCGAATCGATCGAGCATGCCCGTATCGACCGGCCCCGGCGCGACGGCATTGACGCGCACGCCGGAGCCAGCCACCTCGAGCGCCGCGGATTTGGTGATGCCTTCGACGGCGTGCTTGCTGCCGGAATAGAGCGAGGCGCCGGCGCCTCCCTGATGACCGTAAGTCGACGAGATGTTGACGATGCTGCCGCTCTTCTGCGCCGTCATCACGCGCAGCTCATGTTTGAGGCTGAGGAGCACCCCGAGCACGTTGGTGTCGAAGGTGGCCGCGTAGCTCTCGGCGGTCTGGTCGACGATGAGGCCGGGCTGTCCCTCGGTGCCGGCGCTGTTGACGGCGATGTCGATCTTGCCGAACCGGGCGACGGTTTGATCGACCAGGGCTCGCACCTCGTCTTCGCGGCGGACGTCGGCTTGGATGAAGGCGGCCTCGGCGCCGAGGCCGCGAAGCTCTGCTTCGAGAGCTTTGCCTTCGTTCTCCCGGCGGCCTGAGACGACCAGGCGGGCGCCATTCTTGGCGAAGGCGATGGCTGTCGCGCGACCTATGCCTGTGAGGGCTCCAGTAATCAGTACGACCGGCGTGTCCATGGGATTGCTCCTTGTCCACCATGGAAGCCCGGATCCGGTTTCGGGTGCGCTTCCGGCGTAGACTTTGTAAGCTGGGGGCCATACCTCGCAAGCATGGGACGGCCTTGATGGAGCTTCGGTACCTACGCTATTTCGTCGCCGTCGCCGAGGAGGGAAGTCTCTCGCTGGCGGCAGCGCGGCGCCTGCATACGTCGCAGCCATCGCTCAGCCGGCAGATCCGCGATCTGGAGTCGGAAGTCGGAGCCGGGCTCTTGACCCGCGGAGCGCGAGGCGTGGACCTGACCGCCGCAGGCCGGGTCTTTCTCGATCATGCGCGGCTGATTCTGGCGCAAGTCGATGCCGCGGGTGAAGCCGCCCGGCGAGCGGCACAGCCAGGCAGGAGGACCTTCGCCATCGGTTTCCTGACCGGGCACGAAATGAACTGGCTCTCGCAGGCGATGCACCTCCTGCGCGACGAGCTGCAGCAGATCGAGGTGAAGATCTCCAGCAACTATTCCCCGGACCTCGCCTCTGCCCTCGTTCGTGGCTCGCTCGACGAGGCCTTTCTCCGCGTAGAGCCCGGCTTCGACTTGGAATACCGGGTAGTCACCGGCGAGCCTCTCGTGGTGCTGATGCCGAGCGACCATCGCCTGGCGGCGCGCAAGTCGATTCGCCCGCAAGACCTCGCCGGCGAGATCTTCATCGGCGCTTCGAACAAGGCCGCGGTGCTGCGCGCCGTCACCGAACGGTATTTGAAACGAGCGGGCGTCGAGCTCGAGCTCGACCATGGGGTGGACAATCTCTCCATGGCCATCTCACTGGTCGCTTCCACGCGCGGCGTTTCTTTGATGCCCGCCTACGCAAAGAACTTGCTGCCCCGCTCCGTCGTCAGCCGGCCGCTGAAAGGCGATGCGCCGACGATCGATCTCGCCGTCGGCTACAGCAAGGCGAACACGTCTCCCATCTTGACGCTGTTCCTATCCAGAGTGGACGAATTGATTGCCAGAGCACAGCGGCCCGGCTGATCCAGATCGATCGGTCAGTGGGGCATACGCTCCGCGACGGACTCGAGCCTGAAGCGGCGGCGACGCCGCCAAGCTCGCTTTACAGCCTTGGGAGCCCGGGAGACTAATCCCTGGGTGACGCAGAACTGGATCGACGACCTCTACCGGACGCACGCGTTCATGGTGTTCCGGCGTTGCCGTCAGCTTCTGCGAGACGAAGAAGAGGCCTGGGACATGATGCACGAGACGTTCCTCAAGACGTTGGAGAGCCCGGACGACTTCCGGGGCGAGTCGCGCCGCGCGACCTGGCTCTTCGGCATCGCCTCCAACCTGTGCTTGAGCCGCATCCGCAACCGCGCGGCGCGCGACGCCACCTGGGAAGAGAACGTCGCGCGCGAGATCGAGCGCGAGCAGGGCGGCCCGCACGACCGGCTCGAGGCCCGGCGGATCGCGAACGCCATCCTCGAACGGACGGACGAAGAGACCGCGATCATCGCCCTCTACCACTTCGTCGACGGCCTTTCGCAGGGGGAGATCGCCAAGATCGTGGGCCGCTCCCGCGTGACCGTCAATCAGAAGCTGCAGCGCTTCCGCCGCGAGGCGCGGCTCACCGCGGGGACCTGGTGAGCCGCGCCCCGGCAAAGCACCCGAGCGCGCTGGCGTGGGCGCGCCACCTGTCGGGCGAGACGGGTGGCTTCGCGGGCTTTCGCTTTCGTCGCCACCTCGACGGCTGCCCGGCGTGCAGCGAGCGCGCCGCCGCCGCGGACCGCGAACGCCGGATGTTCGAGGGCGACCCGAGGCACGCCCAGGCGGCGGCCGCGCTGCGGCAGCGGGCCGGGCGGCTCCCGGCCAATGAGCGGCGCCCGCGCTGGACGGCCTGGATGCTGATCGCGCCGGCGGCGGCCGCGGCGGCGGTGGTCTTCGCGTCCAACGGATCT
>DATBAA010000207.1:0-3814 GCA_036271755.1 Myxococcales bacterium
AAGGAGACGCACATGACCGCCTGGGGTTTCGCAAACGTTCCCGATCTGTCCGGCCGCACCGCAGTCGTCACCGGAGCCAACACCGGCATCGGCTTCGAGGCAGCGCGCATGCTCGCGCAGAGGGGAGCAGACGTCGTCCTCGCCTGCCGCACGCCCGAGAAAGGCCTCGCGGCCGTGGAGAAGATCCGCGCGCTGCGGCCCAAGGGCACGGTCTCCTTCGCACCGCTCGATCTCTCGGACCTGGAGTCGGTGGCGGCGTTCACGGCGAAGGTCGCCAAGGTCGATCTCCTGATCAACAACGCGGGCGTGATGGTGCCGCCGCTCGGACGTACGAAGCAAGGCTTCGAGCTGCAGTTCGGCACCAACCACCTGGGACACTTCGCGCTGACCGGGAGGCTGCTGCCGGTGCTGCTGGCGACGCGCGGCGCGCGCGTGGTGGTGCTGTCGAGCACCGCACAGAACTTCGGCAAGATCGTTCTCGACGACTTGAATTGGGAGAAGCGCAGCTACGTCGCCTGGGCCGCGTACTGCCAGAGCAAGCTCGCCAACATGATGTTCGCGCTGGAGCTGAACCGCCGGCTCGCCGGCCGCGACTTGAAGGTGACCGCCGCGCACCCCGGCTGGACGGCCACCGATCTGCAGCGCACCGCGGGGATGGTGCGGCTGCTCAACCCGGTCTTCGCGATGAAACCCGAAGGCGGCGCCATGCCCACGCTGCGCGCGGCCGTCGACCCGGCGGCGCAAGGCGGCTCGTATTGGGGACCGCAAGGGCTGTTCGAGCTGGGCGGCGCTCCCGGGCCGGCGAAGATCTCCAAGCGCGCCCACGACGCGAAAGCGGCGGCGGCCCTCTGGGAGGTGAGCGAGGAGCTGACCTCCGTCCGCTTTCCGTTGCCCGCTCCCGGAGAGCAGCGTAAGGCAGGGTGATGCCCGAAAAGGCTCCGGACAACGAGCGGCGCGAGGGCATTCTCGAGGCAGCGGCCGGCGTGTTCTTGCGCTACGGCTTTCGCAAGACCTCCATGGACGACCTCGCGCGCGCCGCCGGGCTCTCGCGGCAAGGGTTGTATCTGCGCTTCCCCACCAAGGAGGCGCTCTTCGGAGCCGCGCTGCTGCAGGTCATCGCCCGCAGCGGCGCGCTGGCTCGCGCCGCGTTCGAGCGCGAGGACCTCTCCGCCGAAGAGAGGCTGCTGGAAGGGTTCGCCGCGTTTCACGGGCAGATGCTCGGCGACCAGAGCGCGCACCTGGACGAGCTGCTGGAGGCCGCGAAATCGATCCTGGGGCCGATCGAGCAGAAGGTGGACGAGGAGTTCGCGCTGGACCTGGCCAAGGCCTTGCGCAGCACGGGCGTGGCGGCAAAGTGGAAGCCGCGCGTGACGGCGAAGGATCTGGCCGAGCACCTGATCGCGGCCTCGCACGGCTGGAAGCACGGCTGCTCGAACGCGGCCGTCTATCGCGAAAAGATGCGCATCTCCATCCGCATCGCCTGCGGGTAGAGTGACACCATGCTCGCACTGCTTCTGCTGCTGGCCGCGCCCGCGCCGAAAGTCGACGCCATCTATCCTTCGCTTCGCGAGGTCTATGTCGATCTCCACGAGCATCCGGAGCTCGCGTTTCAGGAGAAGCGCACCGCCGGCATTCTCGCGAGCGCGCTCGAGGCGCTGGGCTTTGCGGTGACCCGCGGCGTCGGCGGCACGGGCGTGGTCGGCATCTTGCGCAATGGTCCGGGCCCGACGGTGATGCTGCGCACCGAGCTCGACGGCCTGCCGATGCAGGAAAAGACGGGACTGTCCTACGCGAGCAAAGGCACCGGCACGCTGCCCGACGGCACCTCGACGCCCACCGCCCACAGCTGCGGGCACGACCTGCACATGACCGGATGGCTTGGCACCGCGCGGCTGATGGCGCAATCGAAGAGCGACTGGCACGGTACGCTGATGTTCGTGGGCCAACCCGCGGAGGAGACGGGCAGCGGCGCGAGCGCGATGCTCAAGGACGGTCTCTTCAACAAATTTCCAAAGCCCGACTTCGCGATCTCCATGCACGACGACGCGTCGCTGCCGGCCGGTATCGTCGGTTATCACCCTGGTTATTTCCGCGCCTCTTCCGATACCGTCGAGATCACCATCCACGGGCGCGGCGGCCACGCGGCGCGGCCGCACAAGACGGTCGATCCCATCGTCATCGCGGCCCGCGCCATCCTGGGCTTCCAGACGCTGGTGTCGCGCGAGACCAATCCGATGGATGCCGCGGTGGTGACGGTGGGCGTGATGCAGGCCGGCACGGTGGCGAACATCATTCCCGAGCAGGCCGTGTTGCGCCTGTCGGTGCGGGCTTTTTCCCCCGAGGTCCGCAAGCGGCTGCTCGAAGGAATCGAACGCGAGGTCAAGGCAGAGGCGCTCTCGTCGAATGCGCCAAAGGAGCCGTCGATCAAGATCACCGGCTCCACTGACTCTGTCTTCAACCCGCCGGAGCTCACGCAGCGCATGGTGCAGGCTCTCCGGCGCGGGCGAGGCGAGGCATCGGTGGCGGAGATGCCCGCGCTGATGACGTCGGAAGACTTCTCGCGGTACGGGCTCGCGGGCGTGCCCGCTGTGCTGCTGCACATCGGCGCGGTCGACGGCGGCCAGTTGAAGACCGCCGCCGCCAAAGGCGAAGTGCTGCCCATGCCGCACTCTCCTCTGTTCGCGCCAGATCTGGAGCCGACGCTGAAGGCGCTGGTCAGCTCCGAGGTGGTGATGCTGCTCGATCTGCTCGGCGGCTAGTGCGGGGTGCCCGTCGCCACCAACACGTTGTCGCAGCCCTGCCAGGTGAACTCGAGGCCCAGGTTCTCGAAGCCGGTTTCGTTCGGCTGAGTGCCGTTCACCGCCACCGTCACCGTCACGTCCATGGCGCCGCCGGTGAAGAAGCCGTCGCAGCTGTTGGACCAGGTGAGCGATTTGAAAGTGACTTGCGCGGTATAGGCAAAGTTGATGGTCTGGTTGTTCGCGCTCTCGTTGCCGGCGAAGCCCGTCGTCGCGAGGCCGCTGATGGTGCCGCCGTTGGCGGTGGTGGTGAAGTTCAGGTTGCCGGTCTCGGCGCCTTTGAAGTTCACCGACTCCGTACCCGAGACGAGGCCGTAGGTGGCGTTGATGTTCCAGGTGACGTTGCTCGGCGTCGCGGTCAGGCTGCCGTCGATGCCGAAGGTGAACCCGGAGTCGCTGAGGCTGCAGTTGTTGTAGGTGATGGTGTTGTTCGACACCGTGTAGCAACCCGACTGCAGCGCGCGCCGGGCATTCGACGCGCTGCCGGCGATGGCGGCGGCGACGGGGTTGGGCATGGCGATCAGCGCTTCTCCCAATTCGGCGGCGATGTCCGTCGGCAGGTTCGGCACGTCGGTGAGCGCCGCCGCGTTGTTGGTGCTGGCGCCGCTGCTGCTCGCCGAGACGACGCCCTGCGTGCTCGACCCCGCGTTCGAGGCCGCGTTGGCCTGCTCGGTCCCAGACTGCACCGGCTGTCCGGCTCCGAAGGTGTAGGTCGTCGGCGCCGGCGGCGTCGTGGCGCTGTTGCTGCTGGTGCCTCCGCAGGCGAATAGAGTGCAAAGCGAAACCAGGATCTTTTTCATTGTAAAAGCCCTCCCCTTTGATGAACCGACCGGCCACCATACTCCGCCGGCCACCTCTTTCGCAGAGTGAGATTCATCACGTTCCCGCGCCGCGGTGGCCAATTCTGAACGGCGCTTCGTCACGGCGGTGATAAAGGACCCACATGGCAAACATCAACCTCATCGGAGGCGAGAAGGGCGGCGTCGGCAAGTCGCTCGTTTCGCGCTTGCTCGCGC
>DATBAA010000208.1:0-7913 GCA_036271755.1 Myxococcales bacterium
CCGCGTCGATCGCCCGCAACGACGTCACCACGCTGACCTTCACGCTCACCAACCCGAACGCAATCGACCTGTCGGCGGCGTCGTTCAGCGACACCTTCCCCACCAACATGACGACGAGCGGCGTGGCGCAGAGCTACATCGGGACGGGCCGCGGCACCTGCACCGGCGCCATTCCCAGCGCGGGCTCGGCCAGCCTCTCGACCATCAGCTTCGCCGGGTTGCTCCTGCCGGCCAACAGCAGCTGCACGGTGATGGTGGACGTCACCGCGACCGCGACCGGCAGCTTCTCCAACACCGCCTCGGGCGTGAAGGCCATCGAAACCGGCACCGCCGCCGGCCCCGTCTCGAACACCGCGACGCTGGCGGTGGGCCGCATCGCCATCACCAAGATCTTCTCGCCCACCTCCATCGCCGTCGGCGAGACCGCGACCATCACCTTCAACCTCTCCAGCACGCTCAACAACTCCATCAACGGCACGCTGCTCTTCATCGACGGCTTCCCCTCGGGCATGACGCTGGCCTCGCCGCTCACCACCACCAACTCCTGCGGCGGCAACATCCGCAACCAGGGCAACACGGCGGCGGCCGCGGCCGGAGACGCCGGCTTCTCGCTGCGCGGCGCCAGCATGGCGAACGGCGGCAGCTGCACCGTGACCGTCAACGTCACCGTCAACGCGGCCGGCAGCTACGCCAACACCAGCGGCGCGGCGACGGTGGGCAACAACGCGCAGGGTCCGGTGAGCAACACCGCCATCCTGACCGGCGTGGTGAAGCCCACCATCGCCGAGGCGTTCAGCCCCGCCTCGCTCGACACCTACAAGACCTCGCTGCTCACCTTCACCCTGAACAACACCGGCACCGGGTCTTTGAGCAACTGCAACCTGACCGACGCGCTGGCCGGCTTCGCGGTGACCTCTCCGCCGTCCATCGGCGGCACCTGCAGCGGCGTCACGAGCTCACCCATCCTGGCGGCGGGTGCCACCTCGCTGAACCTGACCGTGCCCAACTTGAGCGCGGGAAGCTGCACCGTCACCGTGCCGATCACCAGCGGCACCGCCGGGACGTATACGAACCAGTCGTCGGGCCTCAAGTGCGACAACTTCGTCAACGCCAGCGCGGCGCCCACGGCGGCCTCCGTGACCTTCGCCAAGCTGCCCATCCAGCTGCAGAAGAGCGCCAACGCGGTGCAGGCCTCGCCGGGCAGCACGGTCACGTACACCATCAGCTACGGCAACCCGAACGCGCAGCAGTCGCTGCAGAACATCGTCATCAGCGATTCGACGCCGCAGTTCACCGGCTTCACCTCGGCGACCTGCGGGACGCTGCCTTCGTCGCTGAGCGGCTGCACCATCGCCGCGCCGGCGGTGGGGGCGACCGGCGCCGTGACCTGGACGCTGATCGGCACCCTGGATCCGGGTGCCTCGGGCAGCGTGACGTTGACGGTGACCGTGAAGTAGTTACCTTTGGCGCAGTGCGCAAACACGTCCTGGTCATCGGCGCAGGGTTTGGCGGCCTGACGGCTGCAAAGGCGCTGGCGCGCCAGCATGAAGTCCACGTGACGCTGGTGGACCGGCGCAACCACCACCTCTTCCAGCCGCTGCTCTACCAGGTGGCCACCGCGGGGTTGAACCCGGCCGACATCGCGGTGCCCATCCGTGCGCAGTTCAGCGGGGCGGACAACGTGGCGGTGCACCTGGCCGCGGTGACCGAAGTCGACCTGCGCGAGAAGTGGGTGCGCGACGAGAGCGGCGCGCGCATCGACTGGGACTACCTCGTCGTCGCCTGCGGCTCGCAGCACAGCTACTTCGGACACCCAGAGTGGGAAGAGTTCGCGCCAGGCCTGAAGACGCTGGAGCAAGCGGTGGAGATCCGGCGGCGTATCCTCTTCGCGTTCGAGGCGGCGGAGAACGAGCCCGATCCGTTGAAGCGGTTGCCGCTCTTGAGCTTCGTCGTGGTGGGCGGCGGGCCGACGGGCGTGGAGCTCGCTGGTTCGATCGCCGACGTGGCGCGGACCGTGCTGGTGAAGGACTTCCGCAAGATCGATCCGGCGAGCGCGCAAGTCTTCCTGCTCGAGGCGGGCCCGCGGCTCTTGCCAGCGTTTCCCGAGAAGCTGGCCGCGCGCGCCGCGCATGATCTGGGAGAGCTTGGCGTGACGGTTCGAACCGGCGCCATGGTGGCCGGTATCGACGCGACAGGTGTCGAAGTGAAAGGCGCGGATCGCATCGCCGCGCACAGCGTCTTCTGGGCCGCCGGCGTGCAGGCCGATGCGCTGACGAAGAGGTTCGGCGTGCCGTTGGACAAGAGCGGCCGGGTAAAGGTCGAGCCGGACTGCTCGATTCCTGGCTATCCCGATGCGTTCGTCATCGGCGACGCGGCGGCCTTGCCTGGCGTGCCCGGGCTGGCGCCGGCGGCCATTCAGATGGGCCAGCTGACCGCGAAGAACATAGCGGCTTCAATGGCCGGCAAGCCGCGCGCGCCGTTCAAGTATCGCGACAAGGGCAACATGGCGACCATCGGCAAACACCGCGCCATCGCCGAGACGGGCAAGCTGCAGCTCAGCGGATATCTCGCCTGGCTGGCCTGGCTCTTCGTCCACATTCTCTATTTGATTGGCTTTCGCAATCGCGTGGCGGTGCTGCTGGAGTGGACCTGGAGCTATCTCTTCTCCAAGCGCGGCGCGCGGCTCATCACCGATCGCGACTGGCGGCTTCCCAAGAGCTCTTGAAGATGAAGCCGCCCAGGATTGCCCTGGGCGGCCCTTCTAGCGCGCGGCCGGCAGCGCCGCGGTGATCTTCTTCAACTCGGCCAGCACATCGTCGAGGCTGGCGCCGGTCTCCGGCTGGTCGAGCGCCTTCGAGCTCATGGCCGGCCCCACCATCTGCACCACCGCGCCGATGGCCTTCCCGGCCTGGGTGACCGGGAAGAAGTTGGCGTAGCCCACCGAGAGCGAGGTGCTGATGTAGTGGAGCGCGTCGAAGTACGTCTTCACGGCGGGGTTCTCCTGCTCCTCGGCGCAGTAAAAGAGCGCCGCCGCCGTGCAGACGAACTGGGTGAGCTCCTCCGACCGTGTCATGGCCTACGCTCCGTTCTTCGGGCTCACCAGCTCTGCCGGCACCGTCTCGGCCTTCAGCGCGGGCTGCTCGACGGCCCGCTTCACCGCATCGGTTACTCCGTTCAGGTCGACGAACTTCATCATCTCCTTGAAGGCCGGCATCATCACGCTCGATTGTAAAATAGTCTGCATCATCGGGCCCAGCGCTCCGCCCAGCATGGGCAGCTGCGCGCCCGGCTGCTGACCGTTGCCCGACATGCCTCCGAGGCCGCCCAGCTGCAGCACCTTGATCTCGCTGATGCGCTCCGCCGGCTTCACCAGCTCACGCACGATCGAAGGTGCCACGTCGAGCAGCTTGAGCACCGTCTCTTGCAGCAAGAGCTCACGCGACTTGCTGTTGGCCGCCGACAGCTTCTTCCCCTGCACCTCCGCCTCCTTCAGGCCTGCCTCGCGGTTCGCTTCCGCCAGGCGGGTGATCGATTGCGCCTGCTTCTCGGCCGCGTCGGCATCGGCTTGCGCGCGGATGTTGATGGCCGCCGCGTTGACCTCTGCTTCGACGCGCCGCTTGTAGGCGTCGACGTCGGCCAGGATGCGCTCCTGCTCCGCGGCCTTCTGCGAGGCGACCACCGCCACCTGCTTCTCACGCTCGGCCTGCGCCACCTCGCCTACCGTCACCACCTGCTGCTCGGCCTTGATCTTCAGGGCCTGCGCTTCGGCGCGCTTGGCGTCTGCCTCGATGCTCTCCTTGGCCTTCATGGTCAGGGTGATCTCGCGATCCACCTTGGCCGCCTCGATGGTCTTCGTCTTCTCCACCTGCGCGGTCTCGACGGCCTTCTGCTTGCCGATCTCGGCCGTCTGCTCCGTCATCTCCTTGCGCGCCTTCTCCACCGCGATGGCCGACTGCCGCTGCAGATCGCGCGTCGAGATGGCCTCCTGCTGGGAGATCTCGGCCTTGACCGCGGCCTCCTCTTCCTTCGCCTTTCCCTCGCGCATCATGCGGCTCTGCTGGGCGACGTTGATCTGCTGCTCGCGCTCGATCTCGGCGGTGCGCTCGGCCTCCTCCTGGATCTTGCGCTTCACGGCGATGTTCTTCTGCACGACCGTGTTGGTGACCGTCTCGCGGCCCGAGGCGCCGAAGATGTCGTCGGCCCGCATCTCCGCCAGCGGCGTCTGCGCCAGCTCGGTGATGGTCACCGACTCGAGCGTGAAGCCGTTGCGGCCCAGATCTTCACGCAAGGCCTTCGACACCTCTTGCGCGAAGTGCTCGCGGTTCATGTGCAGCGCCAGGAAGTCGCTCTGCGCCGCGACCGCGCGCAGCGCGCCGACGAGCTTGGGCTCGAGCAGCTCTTGCGACTTCTTGCCGATCGACTCGGCGCTGGCGTGACCCGCGTCGATGCCGATGGTGCGCGCGGCCTTCTTCACGTCGTCCTCGGCCGGCTCCACCCGGATGTAGAACTCGGCCGCGAGGTTGGTCGAAATATAGTCTTTGGTGACCAACGCTTCGTGGCTGGCGCGGCGGATGGTGAGCCCGATGGTGGAGAGCGAGAGCGTGGCCGCCCGGTGCAAGACCGGGACGATCCACGCCGCGCGCCCGATGAACACCTCGGTGGACGCCCGGCCTATGCGGATGATCGCCTCCGACGGCGACGGCCGTTTGAGGAAGCGCGCCATGGCCCCCATGAAGACCAAGAACCCGACGGCCACGGCGCCCACCAGGCCGCCCGCCAGCTGCCAGACCTCGATACCGTTCAACATGACTTACTCCTTGAGCGCGGCGACCTGGAACAGGCCGCTCTGTTGCAGCTCGATCAGCACCACCTTGGAGCCTTGCTCCAAGACCTTTTCGTTCGCGGCCAGCTGGCCGTGGACGATGATCTCGTTTCCCCGCCCGTCCTGCACCCGCACTTCCCCGAAGCTCTCGTCGAGCAGCGGGCTCGCGACCACGCCGACAGCGCCCTCCAACTCCCGCCGCTTCGCCGAGCCCTTGCCGCCCGTATCCACCAGCTTCGCCACCTGGCGCGAGACGCCGCGCACCGCGAAGACGCCCGCCGTCAGCGACGCCAGCAGCGAGGGCGCGAAGAACCAGGGCCGGTAGTGGCCGGTCTTCACCTGCAGCACGCGATTGATGAAGAGGCCGGTGAAGCCCGCGAAGATGAAGAGCGTCAGCCACCGCACCATGAAGGGCACCCGGGCGGCGCCGAAGATGCCTTCGTGGTCCGCGTCGGCGTCCTGGTCGGCATCTGCGTCTGCGTCGGCATCGGCATCGGCGTCTGCATCCAGGTCATGATCGACCTCCGAGTCTCCGTGCGTGGCGAGGCCGAGAGCCTGGATGCCGAAGAAGACGGCGACGAGGCCCAGCATCACCAGATACGGCAAGTTCCACCACTGATTGAGAAAACTCCAAAAACTCACTGTGAGCCCCCGTCCAGTGTTGCGAGCTTTCCCCTGACGCCGCGAAGCCTAACACCCACCCCAGGCTCGCGCAGAGCACGAAAGCTGCATACCGCGATTTCGCAGGGCATTCGCCGTGCCAGCTTCATGGCATGGCAAATGCGCGAGCCGATTGAGACTGAGTCGCAATTGCAAAACAATCATTTGCTCGGATTGCGCAATAAACGGACGGTCCAGAGCGCGAGGCCCGCGAGGGCGCAGCCGAGCACGGCCATCAGCGCGGTGCGGTGCTGTTCGCTGAAGGGCTTCGGACCGGACGGCGCGGAGCCGTAAGCGGGGTTGGCGATGAAGTCACCCAGCGCCGCTTCGGCGATGGCTCCCGCGCCGCCCCGGGCGATCACCGCCGCCAGGTCATAAGAAGGAGCTTCCAAATTCGAGCCCGCGTAGAGCTGGTACGGCCCGGCGGCGTTGGCGCGAAAGATCAACTCTTGCGCGCGGTATTGGGCGCGCGCGCCGGTGATGGTCAGCGGTGCGTCGTCGCCGCTCTGCACCTGGAGCCGGAAGAAGCGGCGCGTGGATTGTCCGGCGTTCAAGGAGAGCTCGGACTGATCGCCGGCGCGATAGAGGAGCCCGCTGCCGATGAAGAACCAGTAGGGGGGCTTTTCTGAAGCTTCCAGCGTGGCGCGGCGCTCGAAGGCGGGCGTGGCGATGTCGAAGTCGAGCCGCTCGAGGGGCACGCCTGCCTCGCCGGTGTCGAGATCGTAGAGCTGCTCGTGCGGCCCGGCGTCGGCCGCGGAGTTGGGCGAGACCTTGGCTTGCAGCGTGCGCAGCACGGGCTTGGAGCCGATCACCGCGTAGGAGACCTCGCCGCCGGTGATGCGCAGCTGATCACCCAAGCCGCCGAGGACGGTGACGCGCAGATAGCGCGCGTCGGAGACGGGGTATTCGACGGTGGTGTGGCGCGTGTCGCCGACGGCGTAGACGCGGCCGCTGCCGGCCAGCTGCGCGAAGTCGCGCTCGTCGGTGGAGACCTCGACGCGGACGCGGCGCAGGAAGTCGTTGCCGTCGATCGCCAGCTTGACCTCGCTGTGCTTGAGGCCCTGGCGTCCGAGATCGAAGACCGCGCGGGTGGCGCCGCCGGGCAGCGTGACCGGATCGACCATGGTCACCGGGTGGCGCACGGCCGGCATGGGGATGGGCAGATCGCGAATGAAGTACGGCGCCTCGGCTCCATCGGGGCCGGCGATGCGCAGGCCGTTCAGGCCGCGCTGGTAGAGCGCCGGATCGAGCTCGAAGCGGTAGAGGCTGGGAGCGGCGACGTTCTGGATGGGCCGCACCTCCTTGAATTGAGCGGGCTCGAGCGCGCGGGCGCGGCCGGCGCAGAGGATCAGCAGCAGGGCGGTGCCGTCGCGCAGCAGCGTCACCAGCCGCTTGCCGAAGCGCGCATAGAGGAACGACGCGCCGAGCAGCAGCGCGCCCAGCCCCAGCAGCACCAGCGTCTGGAAGAGCCGCGGCAGGTGCCACACGTCCCAGAGCAGCAGCTTGCCCAGGGTGAGCGCGAAGAGCCCCAGGCCCAGGTAGCGGTGCAGCTTGTCGGGCAGCGTGAACCCCACCGCCACCAGCAGGGCGGCGTAGAGGCCCAGCGTGAGCGTGGCCACCATCGAGAGCGTCTGCTCGTGGTCCACCACCGCGCGGTAGAAGAGCTCGGCAAAGCGCTGCAGCTCTTGCGGCGGCAACGGCCCCGCGGGCGCGGCCGGCGTCTGCAGGACGAGGTTCTGCGCCTCGCTCACCACCACGAAGAGCAAGAGCGCGTGCGCGAGCGAGATGAAGCCGATGCCTGCCTGGGTGAAGCGTTTGTCGCCGGCTCGCCCGGAGGCCCGCGCCGCGATGAAGAGCGCCGCGCTTCCGCCCAGGAAGGCCAGCGCCCGGCCGTTGAAGAGGAAGGTCGCCCGCAGCGCGCCCGCGGTGCCAGCGGTCGCGAACCACTGGGCGTTGCGCGCATCGACGGACTGGAAGTCGATGCCGATGAGCCGCACCAGCACCGCCAGGAAGAGGGCCAGCGCGCCCGCCAGCCAAAGCTGGTCCTTCTCGCGCGCGGCCAGCACCGCCACCACCGCGGCCATGGCCGCCCAGACGAACGTGATGCTGGCGCCGGAGAGCAAGAGCGCGATGGCTCCCGCGAAGAGCGCCAGCGCCTGTCCGAGCAGCACCGAGCCGGACCGCCGCTCCACGCGCAGCAGCCGCGCGCCCAGGAGAAGGTCGGCCACTCCAACCACCGCCACCAGCGCGGCCCGCGGCAGCGAGTCGCCGTCGCCCGTCTGCCGGAAGGCGAGCAGGATGAAGCCCAGGCCCGCGGCGGAGACGGTCAGGAGGCGCTGCGGGACAATCGCCTTGGTGAGCAGCTCCCAGGCGCCCGGGCCGAAGTAGGCCAGCCACCAGAGCGCGGCGATCCAGATGAGCTTGTGATCGC
>DATBAA010000209.1:0-16818 GCA_036271755.1 Myxococcales bacterium
CCACACGGCGTACCTACATTGACGAGATCGGCCAGCCCGTCGCCGTCCATGTCCACCATCTTGGTCAGTGAGATGGCGACGTCGAAGCCACGTTCATTCGTGTAGTGAGTGGCTTCCACTCCCGAAGAATTGAAGTAAGAGAGACCTTTCTTCTCGCCCACCGGCAGCGACGGCGAGTTGGGAGCCGACAACCAGCCGGACGAACCTGGGATCAGCGTCGCGGGAGCAAATGCCATCGTCCCGGCCTGTGTCAGATTGCGCGCCCAGACCACGCCAGAGGAGTCACCCCAGACGAGGTCCGGCCTTCCGTCGCCGTCGACGTCGATCCAGGCCGCGACGGACTTGTAGTCGCAGGTGGTGACGGCCGGGTTGCCGAACCAGTTCTGGCACTGCGCGGCGGTGAACGTGAGCGAAGTGGTCGCGTCGGCGGTCAGCGGCGCGGGAATCTGCCTGCCCAACTGCGGGAGCGATGATTTCCCAAAGCCGCTGAATTGCGTCTGGGTGTAGAGGAAGTTGGTCGGGGGCAACGCGGCGCCGTCGCGCCCCCTTTCGGTGATGGAAGCAAGGCGCTGGCGGGCATTGCTGCCTGCATTTCCCGAGCTGAACGAATCATAGCGAAGAGCGTAGGAATACATGGTCGTAAGCGTTGGGGTCGTCGCCGCGGCATATTGGTGCTGCACGGTGACCGTACTGAGGCGCAACGTGCGAGCCGACAACGCTCCCCCAATGGTGACGTCGTAACGCACCTTCGCGAGTGGCTCGTAGGCGAGCGAAACCACGTCGGCAAACAGCCCGCCTGCGATCGAGCCGGCCGGGCCGCTATAGTTCGGATCGAGGGGATTGTACCGGTTGTACGAAATCGCCGCGAGGAGCCGGTCGCCGTTGTCGTCCTGATAGGTGTAGCTGGTCAGGTTGTCATCGACGTCGCGCACCTCTTGCAACCACCAAGGGCCAGCGGCGGCCCCGGCGAAGAGATAGGAATTGCCGATGTCGTCCTGGATCGTCCAACTGCCGATACATCCGGTTCCGCAGGTCGACTTGGTCGCCACCAGGAAGCGCGAGGAGACGTCCGGCCGATAAGTGTTCGCGGCCGGCCCGGGAATCAGGAGGCGCCGATCGCCATTGAGGACGAGAACGTATTCATCGACCGGCAGCGCCCCGTCGGGCGTCTGTTGGGCACGAAGCGGCGATGCGATGTAGCTGGGGGGCATCGACCAGCCGACACCAAACGCGACTTCAGGATCGGAGCTATTGTACCGGAGTGCAAGCGCGGGCTGGTATCTTCCACGCGCCGACGGCAGCTTGAAGCTGTAGTCCATGGTAGCGGCGCCCGTGTTTCCGGCAACCTGGACGGCCTGCGCAAGCGCGCTGGATGAAGCGAAAGTCGCCATGAGCAGGAAGGCACCGCACTGACGGAATGAACGAAGAATGGGCACGGAGATCACCTTCAGTCATCGGTTGGGCAGCACGCATTGGTGACGCATGCATTGCCGCATTTGATTGCCGGAGCGGTGCAGGAGAAGGTGCAGGCGCTGTTCGAGCAATGGGCGATCCCTCCGGCCGGAGGCGTACAATCCGAATCAGCGCAACAGGCATAGAGCGGAACACATTGAGAGCTGCAGGCCCTCGTTTGTGCGGGACACTGGAGCGTGCAAGTCGAATTCACACAGGCATAAGCTCCGCCACCGGCCACGGCACCCAAAGGCTGGCAATCCTGGGTATTGCAGCACGAGCCATTGGGGATGCAGGCGCCGCCGCAGGTATGGGCAAGGAACGCGCAGATCGGCGTGGAAGTACAGACGTTGTTGACGCAAGTCCCGGTGCCGTTGCCGCCGGCCAGCGGACAATCCGAGTTTCCGCAGCACTGCACGCACTGCAGCGAACCGGTGGTGGTGCACCCGACGTATCCGGCGTTGCAGCTGAATCCGCAGGTGTGCGTGAAGCCGTCGCAGCTCGGCGCGGCATTGGGCATCGAGGGGCAGTCGGTGTTCGTGCAGCAGTGGTCGTTCGCTACGCACGCTCCGTTGCAGATGCGGTAACCGGGGCTACAAGCGGTCGCGGTGGTTCCGACGCACAGGTTGTTCGTACAGGTGCCGACGCCGCTGGGAACGATACAGTCGGAGTTCGTGCAGCAGCCTCCGGTGGTGAGGTTGATGCAGGAGTTGCCGCACGCCCTATAGCCGACTGCGCAGCTGAAAGAACAGCTGTTCGCGTTGCATGCCGAGGTACCGTTCGCCGGCGCAGCGCAATCGGCTGTCGAGCAACATCCCGAAGAGGGGATGCAGGCCCTGCCGCAAACTTTGTAGCCAGCGTCGCAACTGAAGGTGCATGCGTTCGCCTTGCAGAAACCCACTCCATTGGAGGGTTGAAAACAGGTGTCCGCGTTGCAGATGGCATTGGCCGGAAGCGCGAACGCCGTCCAACAAAACGCCGCCAGGAGGACGGTGCTCACGCACGAAGAGAATGGCGAGCCGTGCGGGACGAGTCCCGCCAAACGTGCCTGCAAAGACACTTGTTCCCCCTTCGGACCAATCGTCATCCGAACGAACGGCAGGCAACATCGGCCACCCAAGCAGAGGAAGTCAAGTCTTGATTTGAATCCTGCCAATATTGAACTCCAGCCATTGATTAAATGGACTGATTTTCAGACCGGCAATCCAGGGACACGAGCTCCCGGATCAGCGCGCGAACCAGGCCAGCAGCTTTTCGACGCCTGTGCGGTCGTCCTCGTCGAAGGTGGCGGGCTTTTCCGAGTCGATGTCGAAGACGGCGATGAGCTCGCCCTGCTTGTCGAAGACCGGCGCGACGATCTCCGACAGCGAGCGGCTGTCGCAGGCGATGTGGCCCGGGAAGGCGTGGACGTCGCGGACGACGATCGTGCGCCGCTCCGAGGCCGCGGTCCCGCAGACGCCCTTGCCGAAGGCGATCTCGAGGCAGCCCAGCGTTCCTTGATAGGGCCCGACGCGCAGCAGCTTGCCGGGCGTGACGACGCGATAGAAGCCGGTCCACAAGTAGTGGAAGCCGTGGTGGACGAGGCTCGAGATGGTGGCCATGGCGGTCACCTCGTCGTGGACGCCCTCGAGGATCCCGGCGGTCTCTTCGAGCAGCACCGCCCACGCCTCTTTCTTGCTCAAGCTGGCGACTTCGCGAACCGTCTCGGCCATCGGGGAGTTTTAGCCGCAATTCCCTGCTGTGACTACCGGCTGGCTTCGTTCACGTTCACGAGCTAGTGAGGCGCGATGGCGGCGCGGAGGCGCGGTTCGAGGGCGTTGGCGATGCGGAGCGCGCCCTGGGCGTTGGGGTGACCTTCGGCCAGCAGCTCGGACTGCGGCAGGTCGACGACGACGTAGTCGAGGCCTTGAAAGAGCTCTTGCAGCATCCACTGCGGCGTCTGGCCCGTCACCACGAAGATGCAAGGGATGTCCCGCGCCTTGGCCAGCGCGGCGATGTCGCGCAGCACGGCGGCGTTCGAAGCGAGGCCTTCGTCCAGGGCTTCAGCCGGCCAGTAGAGGTGCTTCCACATGCGGTAGAAGCCCGACTTTTCCAGCAGGCCCGGCGGCTCGGGCGCATGCAGCTCGACGCCGCCCGGAGCCGACGGCCTGGCCAACGGATGCCGCTGCCCGGCAAAGGCGCGCCCGACGAGGCCCGGCATGAAGATCCCGACCACCGCCACCGGATGCTGAAGCCCCGGCAAAGCATCCTTCAGCCGCAGCCACGACTGGTCCGTGCGGTACGCCATGCTCGACAAGTTCACGGACTGCAGATGCAGCCGCACGGCCAGGATCGCCGTAAAGGTCTCCGAGTAGTCGAGGCCGTGCCCGAGCATGGTCGACTCGCCGGTGAAGACCAGCGACGGCAGCGCCGGATCGATCCGCGTGCCCGAGATGCGCCGGCGCTCCGCGTCGGTGATCGTACGGACGCTTCGCCCCGACATGACCTCGGTCCGGTCCATCGAAGGCTTCAGAGTCACTCCGTAGCGGGGATCCACCGAAGTCAGCGAGTCCATCGCGTTGATCAGGTCGCGGCGGATCAAATGGTGCAGCTTCCATTCGATGATCAATTCTCCAGCAGGAATGGCGATTGCCAATGCCACTAAAATCCGCAGCGCGGCCGCGCCCCGGGGGACGAACCAAAGCAACAGCAATAAAAACAAAGCGCCGAAGATCACGCCGGCGCGAAAAGCCGTGATGATGCGCCGGTCGGCCGGAATGAAGAACTGCTGCGGCCAGAAGATGTGCCGGTCGAACCACTGGCCGTCGCACGTCACCGCCAGCCACAGCAGCAACAGGGCACAGAGCACGAGCAGCGCTTGGGCGACTCTTCGGGCCATCGGGACCTGGGTCATACCCCGGAACAGGGGAATTGATTGACCGGCCCGGTTCGAAGTTGTCTCACGCGCGAAATGCCCTCAGCAAAAGAAACCAACAGGCCCTTGCGGTCACCTGCCGTCTCGATTACACGACGGCTCCGCATTGGCCTTCCGGGGGGAACGAAAATGCAAAATACCGTGGAAAAGCATTGCTTCAACGTCAGCCAGGAGCTCTTCGCGCGCCATCTCGCGGCGCGCGAGGGCGCGCAGCACGTGGACGACCTCTACCTGGCCTTCGCCTGCGCCCAGCACGACCGGGACGCGCTGCAGGTCTTCGAGAGCCGCCACCTCGACCGCGTGGGCAGCTGGATCGCGAAGCTGCGCGAGCAGCCGTCCTTCACCGACGAGGTGCGGCAGCGCTTGCGCGAGCGCATCTTGCTCGGGCCCAGCCCCAAGATCCTCGACTACTCCGGCCGCGGGCCGCTGGGCGCCTGGGCGCGCGTCACCGCGGTGCGCGAGGCGCTCGATCTGCTCGAGCAGGAGAAGGCCCGCCGCAAAGAACCCCTCGAGGAGACGGCCCGCGACGAGAGCGACTTCCTGGGCGCGGCCATCGATCCGGAGCTGATGATCCTCCGCCAGCGCCACCTGCCGCAGTTTCGCGAGGCCTTCCGCTGCGCGCTGGAATCGCTCGACGTCAACGAGCGGAATTTGCTCAAATTCCACCTGGTGGACGGCCTCAACATCGCCAGCATCGGAAAGATCTTCGGCAAGAGCCGCGCGACGGTGGGCCGGATGGTCATCGCCTGCCGCGAGAAGGTCTTCGAGGAGACGCGCGCGCGGCTGGCAGAGCTCAGCGGCGTGGCCGAGGACGACGTGCGCAGCCTGATGCGCGTGCTGCAGAGCCAGCTGGACGTCAGCATCCGCGGCTTTCTCAAGGCCGCGCAATGAGCTGCCTCACCGACGAGCAGGTCACCGATCTGGCCGACGGCCGCATGGAGCCTGCGCGCGCGCTCGAGGCGCAGAACCATCTCGACGGCTGCCCGGCCTGCCGGCGCCTGGTGGCGGCGGTGGCCGACTCCGGTTCGCAGGCGACGCAGCCGGCGGACACACAGCCGCTGGAGATGCCCATCGGGCGCGGCACGGCCATTGGCCGCTATTTGATCACCAGCGTCCTGGGCGCGGGCGGCATGGGCGCGGTCTATGCCGGCTACGATCCGGAGCTGGAGCGGCGCGTCGCCATCAAGCTGCTGCACGATCGCATCAACAGCGAAGACGCCGACTGCGAGGATCGGCTGCGGCGCGAAGCGCGGACCATGGCGCGGCTGGTGCACCCCAACGTGGTGCGCATCTACGACGTGGGCATTCACGGCCAGCGCACGTTCATTGCCATGGAGCTCGTCGAGGGCCGGACGCTGCGGCGCTGGCTGCAGGGCGAAGCACCGGGCATCAACGACATCATGGCTGCTTTTGCCGCGGCGGGACGAGGGCTGGCGGCCGCGCACGAGGCGGGCATCCTCCACGGCGACTTCAAGCCCGACAACGTCTTCCTCTCGCACGAGGGCCGCGCCTGCGTGGGAGACTTCGGGCTCTCGCGGCCGCTCGAGCGCGGGCAGTCGACGGACAGCTTCGACGGCGGAACGCCGGGGACCATCCGCGGCTCGCCCGCCTATCTGGCGCCCGAGGTGATGGCCGGGCTGCGTCCGTCGGCCGCGAGCGATCAGTTCTCCTTCTGCGTCTCGCTCTGGGAGGCGCTCTACGGCCGGCGGCCGTTCGAAGGCCGTTCGCCCTTTCAGCTGCTCGCGCAGGCGCGCGCGCGCGAGGTGCATCCCGAGGCGTCGAAGAACGTGCCGCGCGCGCTGCGCCAGGTGCTGCTGCGCGGGCTCGATCCCGATCCGGCCGCGCGTCATGAATCGATGGCCGCGCTCTTGGAGGCCATCGAGCAGCGGCCGCGGCGCAAGCTGCTGCTCGGCGCCATCGCCGGGGCGGTCGTAGTGGCTTGCGTTCTGGTGCTGGCGCGGCCTGGGTCCGCGCGCTGCTCGGGAGCCGCGGCGGAGCTGGCTCCCAGCTGGAGCTCGGCGCGCCGGACCGCGCTGGGCAAGGCTTTCCACGCCGCCGGGCAAGACGCGGCCTGGACAGTGGCCGATCGCGCGCTGAGCACGTTTGCCGCCAACTGGACCGCGGTGCACACCAATTCTTGCCGGGCCACGCGCATCGAAGGCCACCAGAGCGAAGAGGTGCTGGAGCGCCGCTCGCGCTGCCTCACCAACCAGCGCGAAGTGGTGGCCGCGCTGGGCGATCTCTGGCTCAAGGCGCCCAAGGAGCTCCTGGCCAAGGCGCCCGCCGCGCTGACGTCGCTGCCCCTGCCCGCGACCTGCGGCGGCGACGGCCCGCTGAACGCCGAGAAGCTGGCCGAACCCACGCCGGAGGCCGCGCCGCGCGTGGCCGAGCTGCGGCGCGATCTGGCCACCGTCTCGGCGCAGCTGGCGGCGGGCGATCCGGCTTCCGCGCTCACGCTGGCGAGGCGCGTCTCGGCGGACGCGAAGAAGCTGGGCTATCCGCCACTCGAAGCGGAGGCGCTGCTGCCGCTGGGGCGAGCCTTGCACCAGCACGGCGATCTCGAGCTGGCCGAGCATGCCTATGAGGACGCCATGCTGGCGGCGGTGGCTGCGCGGCACGAGCAGGTGCTGGCGGAGTCGCTGGTGAGACTGACGAGGTTCATTGGCCTCGACCGCGCCAGGCTGGAAGAGGGCGAGACCTTGCTGGCGCGGGCCACGCCGGTGGTGGCGCGCCTGGGAGACGGCAAGCTCGCGTCCGATCTGGAGATGGGGCACGGCCTGCTGCGCCTGGAGCGCGGCGACCTGGAGGGCGCGCGCAAGATCTTCACCGATCAGCTGCCCATCGTGGAGGCGCTGGTGGGCCCCGATGCCCAGCAGGTGGGCGAGCTGCACCACAACCTCTTCATGGTGGCCTACAAGCTGGGCCGCAACGGGGACGCCCGTACGGAGGCGCAGCTGACGCTGAGCATCCTGGAGCGCGCGCTGCCTCCGGAGAACCCGCGCCTGACCATCGCGGTGATGGATCTGGCCACCGTCGAGGCAGGGCTGGGAAACCTGTCTGCATCGCACCAGCTCTTCGATCGATCGCTGCGCATTGCCGAGAAGAACCAGGGCCCCGAAGGTCCCATCGTCGCCATGGTGCTGGCCAATCAGTCGGAGATCCTGGCCGACGAGGGAGACCTCACGGCCGCGCACGCAGGCAATGAGCGCGCCCTGCGCATCTCTACCGCCACGCGCGGACCGACGCATCCCCTGACCGCCCATCTGGAGATGGCGCTGGGCTTGCTCGACTGGCAGGCCGGCGCGGTGCCGGCGGCGCTCGACCACCTGGGACGCGCGGCGAAGCTGCGCGAGGACCACTTTGGCCGCAAGAACTTCGAGACCGCCGAGGCCCTGTCGAACTACGGAATGGCGAAGCTCGATGCGTCCGACCAGAGCGGCCTGGGCATGGTGCTGGAGGCGGACGAGATCGTCGAGCAGATCTCCTCCAATGCGCTGCGGCGCGCCCTCACCGCCGGCCACGCCTGCGAGGCGCTGCTCGACGCGCACCGGACGGACGACGCCGCGCCCTACTGCGAGCGCATGTTCCGCGCCGCGCACGACGAGTGGCCCACCGACGATCCGCGCTTCATCGAGACGTTGGCCCTGATGACGCGGTTCGATCTGGCCAGGGGCGAAGCCGCGGAGCGCAAGCCGGAGTTGGAAGCGGCAGTGGAAACCATGGAGAAGCGCAAAGGCGCCTGGCCGCGCACGCTGGTGGAGGCCCGCTTCGCGCTGGCGCAGGTTCTGGCCAAGGATCCCGATCCGGCCGCGCGGCAGCGCGCGCTTCCGCTGGCGTGGGCCGCGCTGGATCAGGCCGGGGATCTGGGCTCGCGGCAGTCGCGGCTCGCGGCCATGAAGGCCTTCACCGAAGGCAAGACGCGCACCGCCAGGCGCTGAGACATTCGGAGTCCGTGCGCGTCAAGGGAGCAAAACGCTTCCGGAGACTTCATGCGCACAAAGCACCTCTTCGCCATCGCGGCGGTCCTCTCGTCCTTCTCCCTGGCCGCCCTGCCCGACCGGCAACGGACCATCTATTACAACGGCAAGATCTTCACCGCCGACGCCCGGACTCCCTGGGTGGAAGGCCTCGCCGTGCAGGGAGATCAGATCATCTCCACCGGCGAAAACCGTGAAGTCCTCGGCGTCGCGGAGACCGGCGCAACGCTCGTCGACTTGCACGGGCAGACCGTCATTCCGGGCCTCAACGACGCCCACGTCCACCCGTACGACATCACTTCCTTTCCCCGCGCGGCGCACCTCAACGCGGCGGCCGACTTCATTCCCAACCCCGGGCCGAACCAGCAAGACGTGCTCGCGCTGGTCCGGCAAGGCGTCGCCAACAACCCCAAGGGGACGTGGCTCTTCGTCATCGTCGGCACCGCCATCGTCGAGGACCCGACCGTCGATCGCTTCATCCTCGACACCATCGCGCCCGACCATCCGGTGATGCTCGAGGCCTGGTACGGTCACGGCACCTATTTGAATACCAAAGCCATTCAAACCATCGGGCTCTCGGAGACCGAGCCGGATCCCTTTGGCGGCTTCTACGCCCGCGTCCCCGGCTCCAATCGAATCAATGGCGTGGTCCACGAATATGCGGAGCATTTGATCAAGCGGTTCTTCGCCAATCAAATGACCGACAAAGAGCTCATCGATTTGTACGCCTCGTTCGCCAAGGGCGCCGCCGCGGCGGGCTACACCAGCGTGCAAGCGATGTCCATCGGCCTGCCGCAGGACCGCTACGTCGAGCTGCTCTCGCGCTCCAACCTGCCCATCCGCTGGCGCGCCATCTGCGTGCCTTTGACGCTCGACGAGAGCTGCCAGACGTCACACGCCTTCCAGGCCACTAGCTCGCTCACTTCGAATGGAATCAAATGGATTGCCGACGGCACCGACATCGAGCGCTTCGCCTTCTTGACCGAAGACTACAAAGACGCGCCCGGTGCCCGCGGACATCTCAATTTCCCGGCGGCGGCCATTCAAACCGAGCTGCAACGGACGTTGCGTGAACAGGGACAGCCGCTCTTCCATTCGGTGGGCGACGCCACCTCGGACACCATCCTGGACGAGATGGCCGCGGTCGCCTCCGACGGGCATTGGCGCGGCCTGCGCCCGCGCATCGAGCACGGCACCTTGCTGCGCCCCGAGCGCTACCAGAGCGCGAGTAACAAGGGCGTCTACGTGGTGCAGAACCCGCTCCACTTCGCGCTGGTGGACGTCGCGGTCGCGCGTTTCAAGAGCGACCTGCTCGCCGACATCGATCCGATGAAGAGCTTGCTCAAGGCGGGAATCCACGTCGCGCTCGGGTCGGACTCGGTGGCGGTGCCCGGCAGTCCGTATCTCGATCTCTTCTTCGCCGTGACACAGCCGACGCATCTGACCGAGGCGCTGACCACGGAAGAAGCGGTCATTGCCTATACGCGCACGGCCGCGGAGGCGGAGTTCCAGGAGCAGTCAAAGGGCACGCTGGTGCCGGGCAAGCTGGCCGACTTCGTCGTGCTCTCGCAGGACATCTTCAAGATCGACACTTCGACCCAGGCCACCGCGGCCGCCCTCATCGGCACCACCCCGCTCTTGACTGTCGTCGGCGGCAAGCGAGCCTTCGACAAAGGCCAGCTCCCGGGCCTCGCCAAGCCGTAGTCAGTTCCCAGCACCCAATAGCAGTGACCAGTCAGCCAGCGATCCAATTGGCGGCTAGTCACTGATTCTTTTTGGGGCGCTCCGGCCTTCGGCCTTCGCTTGTACGGGGGGCTCCGCGCCCCCCGTAACGCCCCCGCGGCGCTTCCGCGTCAGCTTGTCAAAGGTTCACCTGGAATGCTTAGGAAGCAAGAGACTTATAGCAGAGCTGATGCCCTTCAATTCCAAGTTGAATAGGCCAAATACGTACGACCAAAGAGTTCCACGCACCAGAAGTCGATCTCGCGATGGAAAGACAGCATGCTGAACGGCAACCAACGAGGGCAATCCGGAAACGGTGGGGAGTCGAACAATGAGCCCGCCGCTGATTCCTCTGAGGACTGCGGGAATACTAGCCGCTTGTCCGTTACCATCGACTAGCATCGACAAGTCTACGTCAAGAACGATGTGCGCACGTTGATCGTGGTTTTGTAGAGGTGGGAGCTTCTGACCCAATACACCTGCACACACGAATGGCTTCGCTTTCCAGGCGTTTACGCGTGTCGATCTAAATTGTGGATCGTTGGGAAACCCAACCACGCAGTAGGCGTCGGTTGCCGCGGGCTCGGAAGTGTCAACATCCAGTTGCGTAGCAAATCGCATTCCGGCTAACGAACTCACCGACTTCTCATCCAATCGAAGCACTGCCAAGTCGTGTACTTTCTCAAAGGATTCGACGACCCGTCCACCAATCGTTGCCGCTACATTGCGAACTGGGTTGAAGGCAAGAAACGATTCACCGGATTGCACGTCGCCAATGACGTGCTGAGCTGACACAAGAAAATGCTCGCCCGCCAATGAAAAGAGAAGTCCCGTACCCAGATTTCGGAAGTACCCTCGCTCCACGGATGTGTACAATGGCACTGCGGACTGCAAGAGTCCGCTCCGAATCGAAATCATCGCATCACGTAATGAATGCACACGGCTACTGTACAGCAAGGTGAGCGTGCGTTGCCGTCAGCAAGGGAGTGATACGAGGGGACGGAGTCCCCTTGTATCGCGGAGCCGCGCAGCGGCGGAGCGCCCAAAAGAACTCGATGCAGTCGAGCTGATTGCTGAAGAATCACAAGCGGCTCTCGATTGATTTACTTCTCCAGCGCGGAGATGAGGGACGCCAGGTCTTCGTCGCCATCTGGAATTTCCAGGACGCCCTCCTGCGCCGGAACCGTCGCAGCAGTCGCCACCGCCGCTGGCGCCGCGCGCTTCTTCGGCGCCGCCAGCTCCGGCAACTGCTCTTGCAGCGGCGCCGGCGTCTCCGGCGGCGGCGCGCTCCAGGTCGTCCGCTTCTCCATCCACTCCCGATAGCGCTGAAACGTGAAGCAACCCTCGTTGCCGCCCGTCTCCAACGCCGTCTGCAGCTTGAAGAACTGCCCCTGCCGGATGATCGCCTTCGCCGACTGCGTGGCCAGCAGCACCTCGCACTCGGGGGCGCGCAGGTTCCGCTCGGGAAAGAAGCGCATGCGCTGGCAGATGACGCCCACCAGGCAATCCGCGAGCTGCGCGCAGACGCCCGGCTGGCTCTCGGCGGGAAAGGCGCTGACGATGCGCTGCAGCGCCTCCGCCGCCGTCGAAGAGTGCAGCGTGGTGAGCACCAGGTGGCCCGTCTCGGCGGCGTTCAGGGTGAGCCGCATGGTCTCGGCGTCGCGCAATTCGCCCACCATCAGGACGTCCGGATCCTCGCGCATCGAATCGTACAGACCCTGCTCGAAGCTGGGCGTGTCGCGGCCCACCTCGCGCTGGCGAATGAAGGCCTGGCGCGGCGAAAACGCGTACTCGATGGGCGACTCGAGCGTGACGATGTGCCGGCGCTCTCGCTCGTTGATCTCCTGCACCAGCGCGGCCATGGTCGTGGACTTGCCCGAGCCCGTCGAGCCGCTCACCAGCACGAGGCCGTTGTGCGGCTGCACCAATCGCGCCAGATCGGGATGCAAATTCAAATGTGCGAGCGTCGCCTGGAACGAAGCTAAAAAGCGGATGGCCAGGCCGACGCCGCGGGCCGTGCAGAGCACGTTGATGCGGCAGCGCGCGGTGCCGATGGTGCGCGAGACGTCGTGCGACCTGCGCTGGAGAAAGTCCGCCCAGTGCTCTTCGGTGACGACCTCGCGGGCGTATGCCAGGACCGTGCGCGCGTCCAAGGCATCGCTGCTCAAGTTGCGCAGCTGCCCGCGAACCCGGACGCACGCGGGCAGACCGGGCTCCAGGTGTAGATCGCTTGCCTGGGCGGCCTTGGCGGCGGTGACGAGCTGAGTCAGTGACATTGCCGGCAAATCTAGCGACAGGCCGGCAGGCGCGCCGCTCTTTGAGACAAACCGCGCGGGCAACCGTCAAGGCGGCAAATGGCAAACTTCTCGCGGCGCGGGCTTCTCCAGATTGCAGGTACGACCCTCGCGGCCTCGTCGCTCGTCGGCAAGGCCGTCAAAGCGGACCAGGGCCGCCCTGGAGGCCCGGGCGGGTCGGGCAAGCCGCTCGAGACGCGACTGACCAGGCAGTACGGCCTGCGCTACCCGTTCTGCTCCGCCGGTATGGCCTTCGTCGGGCAGCCGGACCTGGTGGCCGCGGTCTCCAACGCGGGCGGCCTGGGCGTCATCGGCAACGGCCCCACGCCGCCGCCGCTGCTGCGGCCGCTGATCCAGTCGGTGAAGGCGCTGACCAAGAAGCCCTTCGGCATCGACTTCATCAACGCCGTCACGCCGCTGGGACCCTTCGTCACCGACGATCACGTCGCCATCTGCGCGCAAGAGAAGGTGCCGGTGGTGGTCTTCTTCTGGGCGTCGCCATTGCCGGCGTGGGTCTCCACGCTCCACGCGGCGGGCTCGAAGGTTTGGATGCAAGTTGGCTCGGTCGATGAAGCCATCGATGCGGCCGCGGTTGGGGTCGATGCCGTCATCTGCCAGGGGTCGGAGGCGGGCGGCCACAACCGCGGCCAGCAGCCGCGCGCGGAGCTTCTGCGCGACGTGCGGGCGGCGCTGGGCCCGGAGATGCTGCTGTTGGGCGCGGGCGCCATCTCCAACGGCGAAGGCGCGGCGCGGGCGTTCCAGCAGGGCGCGGAAGGAGTGTGGGTCGGCACGCGCCTCGTCGCCTCGCGCGAGGCCTTCGCGGCGCAAGAGTACAAGCAGCGCCTCGTCGACGCGACGGCCGGCGATTCGGTGATCCAGACCATCTTCGGGCCGGAGTGGCCGGGCCAGCCGCAGCGCGTGTTGCGCAACCGGGTGGTTGCCCAATGGGCCGGCCGCCAGCTGCCGGTGACGCCGCCGCCGCCCGCCACCATCGGCAGCACCCAGCTCTTGGGCCAGACCTACGTGATGCCCAAGTTCAGCGCCATCGTCCCCACGCCCGGCACCACCGGCGACTTCGAGGAGATGGACATGCCGGCAGGCGAAGGCGTGGGCCTCATCGACCGCATCCAGCCGGCCGGCGAGATCGTCGAAGAGATGATGCGCGACGCCGCGCACTTTCTCGCGCAGAGCTAGGTGACCAGCCGCCTCCCCGGGCGCGCAGCCATGCGAGCGAGCGTGCGAGCGGCCGCGAGTTGCTGGCCCCGCCAACGATGCCCACCTCTGCACGGGGGTCTGCATGCGGGGAGCGTGGGTCGCGTTGGTCGCGGGGATGGCCTTGGCTTGCGGCGGCTCGTCTGCAGGATCTATTTCGGGCTCGACAGCTCCGGCGGCTCCTGACGCCGGCAGCACTCCGGCCGCGCCGGATCCCGGCGTACCCGATTCCGGCACACCGCCCGCCGCCGATGCCGGCACCCCAGACGCGGGACCGGGCGCGCAGCTCGCTCCCGTCGATCCGCTGAAAGAGCTGGTCATCGTCGACTCCTCGGCGATGCTCGACCAGCGCGCGTCGAACGCGGCCGGCGGCGCCTGGAGCTTCCGCAAGACGATGGAGCGCCTGGGCCAGCGGCCGGAGCCGTGGCTGCAGTCGTTCCACGCGGCGTCCATCGGCGGGCGGGCGGTCGACGATCGGCCCAAGGTGGATGCCCTGATCTCCTCGTGGCCGCGCGCGGCGGACGGCTCGCTCGACCTCGCCAAGGCGCCCTTCCGGCTGGTGGCCATCGCCGCACGCCTCGATCTCTCGACCAGCCCCAACGGCGAGGGCCGCTTCATCTACGGCCTCGTCGACCCGGTCACCGGCGCGCCCGGACTGATGACCGTCGCGTTCGAGTTCGCGCTGCCTTCGCTGGGCACGTCCAACGACCGCCAGGCGTGGGCCGCGAAGTTCCATGCCCTGGGCGCGCTGCCGTTCGGCGAAACGTACAACGCCGCGCTGCAGTCTTTGACCGACCAGTTCGCGGCCGCCGGAAACCTCGCGCAAGTGCGCACCAACGAAGCCGCCTTCGGCGCGCCGTGGGAGCTGCGGCAGTGGGCGCTCTCCAATGGAGCGCTGACGCCAACCTGGACGGCCGTCAACCCCGACCAGTCGCTCGACGGAGCTCCGCAGCTCGCGCAGTTCGTCATCGACAACCAGGCCGAGGTAATGGCCGGCACCGTCCAGCTGCCGCAGTCGATGCTCGCGGGCACCTCGCTGGAGACGGGCGCGTGGCGTTTCCCCGAAGATTCGCGCATCGACGAACCGGTGCGGCATGCGTTCGCGATCCAGACTTGCAACGGCTGCCACGCCGCCGAGACCTTCTCGTCGCAGGGCTTCTTCCACGTCAACCCGCTGAAGAAGATCCAGGGCGACGGGCGCGATCGCCTGAGCCAATTCCTCTTGAGCTCCGAGCTGCCGCGCCGGGCAGACCATCTCGCGCGGCTGGTCGCCGGACTCACCGAGGCCGGAACGGGCGCGCCCACCGCGCTGCCGCCGCTGCCGCAAGGAGCGCCTCAGTATGACGTGCTCGAGGTGCCGGCGCCCGAGGACGGCGCGCCCGTGGCGATGGCCTCTGGCCGCGTGCTGGGCAACTCGGCCGCGCAGGGCCCCTGGCTCTACGACGGCGCGATGCACTTCCTCTTGCAGGGAGACGCGCGCCAGCCAATCGCGCTCGGCTTCAACGCCACCGGCGAGGTGGTGGGCTACTTCGCGGCGGACAACCGCGCGTTCGTGCTCTCGGGACAGGGCCTCACCGAGCTCACTACCTTGGGCGGCGGCGAGAGCCAGGCGTCGCTGGTCAACGCGTCGGGCGTCGTGGCCGGCGAGTCGGCCGTAACCTCCGGGACGCATCACGGGTTCGTCTGGTCCGGCGGGACAATGCGCGACGTGGGTGGCCTCGGCGGCGGAGAGACCTTCCCCTTCGCCCTCTCGGCAGGTGGTCTGATGACCGGCGAATCGCAGCTCGACTCCGGCGTCTTCCAGTCGCACGCCTTCGTCTGGAATGCGGGGACGATGACCGACCTGGGAACGCTGGGCGGCAACTACAGCCGCGGCCAGACCATCGACGACTCGGGCTTCGTCACCGGCTTCTCGACGATGGTCCCGAGCGACGAAAAAGTGCACGCCTTCACCGCAAGCGGCGGCGCGATGGTGGACCTGGGCTCCGCGCCGGGCCTGCCCTGGAGCGCGGTCACCGGCCGCAACTCCTCGGGCGTGATGATCGGCAACCTGTATGACGTGCCCACGCCCACCGCGCAGATCTTCACGGTGCACTCCTTCGTCAGTTTCAAAGGCGCGCTGCTCGATCTCAACTCGCTGACGCAGTCGCCGCGGATCTTGAGCTCGGCCATCTCCATCGACGACGCGGGCCACATCCTCTGCACCGACGGCCAGGTCGGCCAGGCCAAGGCCCACGCGCTGCTTTTGACGCCCCGTTAAATCCAGGGGCGCAGCACCGCGTACTCCGGCGTGTCGGTCTCGCGCTTGCGGCGCGCCGTCAACAGCTGCCGCTGCACCAGCTCTTTGACGGCCAGCTGCACGCCGCTCTTCGACAGGCCCGTGGCGTCCGCCAGCTGCTGGTAACTCTGGTGCACCGTCTTGCGCTCTTCCCCGTGCGTGCGCGACCAGAGGTAGAGATAGACCGCGAAGGCCGACGGCTTCTTGTCGTGGGCGATCAGGTCGCGCATCAGCGTGGCGACGACATAGCGATCGAGTGAGAAGCTGCGCATCCACCTATAGTAGCCGTTACTATAGTAACTTGGAACGCGCTTCGTCCGGCGCCCTCTAGGCAGCGGCTCGGCAAAGGCATTAAAACGCCGCGCATGATCAAGAACGTCGACCTCGTCACCATTCCCGTCAAGGACCAGAAGCGCGCCCTGGCCTTCTACACCGAGAAGCTTGGCTTCACGGTCTTCACCGACAAGCCCTTCAACGACCAGCAGCGCTGGATCGAGCTGAAGATCGGCGGGGCGCAGACCAAGGTGGTGCTCTTCACCCCGCCCGGGCAGGAGAGCCGCGCCGGCGGCTTCACCGGGCTCACGCTCGCCTGCGATGACCTCGACCAGACGTACGAGGAGCTCGTGAAACGCGGCGTGGAGTTCGTAAGTCCGCCGCGCAAGGAGCCGTGGGGCTCGATGGCGATGCTGAAGGATTCGGAGGGCAACCAGTTCGTCGTCAGCGCCAAGTAGCGCGTCAGGCGTGCGAGAAGCTCAGCGCGCCGCGGCCCGTTCGCGCCGCGCCATTGCCCCAGGTGCCGGTCAGGCGCCGTTCGCCGTCGGAGGCCAGCGTTCCCTTTCCGCTCTCGGTGCCCAGGCTCCAATCGAAGTCGATGTGGATGCCGGAGATGGGAGTCCGCGTGGTGTTGCCGAGCAACCCGATTCCGCGAACCGAGGTCGTATCGTAGGTGATGGTTCCGCTCAGGCCGCC
>DATBAA010000210.1:0-23691 GCA_036271755.1 Myxococcales bacterium
GGGGCCGGTGCGGGCGGTGACGGGCATCCGCGACATCCACATCGTGCCGCAAGAAGAGCGCACCAAGCCCTTTCCGCGCGAGTGGGTCTTCCTGGACGTCGGCGCGAAGAACCCCGAAGAGGTGAAGGCCATGGGCATCGAGCCGGGAGATCCGGTGGTGCCCGACGCGCCCTTCTACGTCATGAACGGCACGCAGAATTATCTCGGCAAGGCCTGGGACGATCGCGCCGGCTGCGCGGCCCTGGTCCTCGCCATGCAGCGGCTGGCGAAGCTGAAGCACCCAAACCAGCTCTTCTGGGTGGCGACGGTGCAGGAGGAGATCGGCCTGCGCGGCGCGCACACTTCGTCGGAGATCGTGAAGCCGGAAGTCGGCATCGCCTTGGAAGCAGGCGTCACCAAGGACGCGCCGAAGACCAACCCGGAAGAGGCGCAAGAAGTCCTCGGCGGCGGGCCCGGTATCTTTCTCTATGATTCGAGTGAGTTGCCCAACCGGAAGTTCGCGCAGCTGGTGAAGGAGACCGCGAAGGCCTCCGGCATTCCGCTGCAGACCGACGTCATCCAAGGCTACGGCGACGACTCGGCCGAGATGCAGAAGGCCGGCGGCGGCGCGCCGACGGTGAATCTGGTGGTGCCCATCCGCTTCACCCATTCGCACAACGGCCTGATGAACCGGCGCGACTTCGATCAGCTGGTCGACCTGCTGGTGGCCGTGCTCCAGAAGCTGGACGCGAAGACGGTGGCCAACCTGCGCGACTTCACGCCCTGGAATTAGAAGCCGCTGAAGATCTTCTCCAGCTCGAGCGCGACGGGCGAGGGGATCTCCACGCCGGACACCATCGTGTTCCAATACATGGCGGCGAGCTTGCCTTGCGAGAGCGCCTCGCGCGGCACGAAGGGCGTCATGCTCAGCCGCTCGACGGCCAGATCGACATAGTGACCCGGAACGCCTTTGTGGCGAAAGCTCTCGCCTTCGTACCAATCGCCCTGCGCGTACCCTGAAGCGACGAGGCCGCGCGGCTCGACTCCTTGCCGAAGCAAATACAAGCGCGCGCCGTCGCGGAGCTCCTTGCTGCGCCCGCAGCCCCAGCGGACCACCAGCTTGCCGCGCTTCAGCTTGCGAAGGTCCGCCGGCAGCTCTTCCCAGGCATGGACGCGTGGGTTCCACGTCAGCAGGAAGGCGCGCTTCACGCCGCCGCGGCGGAACCCCGGAGCCGCTCGTAGAGCTTCATCCGCTGTACCTTACCAGCAGCGCTCTTCGGCAGCTCGGAGACGAGCTCGATCAACTTGGGCCGCATCACCGGAGCGAGCTTCTCGGCAAAGGCGCGCAGCCGCGGCAGGAAGGTCGCGTCGGACGCATCGCGCGCCACCACGAACGCCGCGGGCGCCTCGCCCATCACCTCGTCGGGAACGCCGATGACCGCCACCTCGACGATGCCCTCGAAGGCCAGCAAAGCCTCTTCGAAGCGGTCGGCCGAGATGCGCGTTCCGCCCGTCTTGAGGAAGCTCTTCTCGCGGCCGATGACGTAGATGAAGCCATCCGCGTCCACCGTCGCCAGATCTCCGGTGTGCAGCTTGCCGTCGCGGAAGCTCGCGGCCGTTTCGTGCGGGTCGCGATAGTAGCCGCGCGAGATGTTCAAGCCTTCGGCGACGATCTCTCCGTGCTCGCCCGGCAGCACTTGTTTTCCCTTCTCGTCCAAGACCCGCAGCTTCACGCCGGGAATGCCTCGGCCAATGGAACCGAAGTGGGTGTCGAGCTCTGCGTGAGGCAGGATCGAGAGCCGCGCGGTGGCCTCGGTGGCGCCGTACATGATGTAGAGGCGCGCATTTGGTTTGGCGGCGCGCAGCTCGCGCACGAAGGCTTCCTGCAGCTTCCCGCCGGCCTGCTGCAGCCAGCGCAGATCGGGAAACTGCAGCTGCTTGAACGAAGATTTCCGCAATAGGATTTGATAGTGACTTGGAACGCCTGCAAAGCCGGTGCAGCGCGTCTCGATCATGCGCTGCAGCACTTTGTCGGGGAAGAGAAACCGCTTGTCGACGACCACGGTGCCGCCCACCAGCAAGTGAGTTTGCAAGACCGAAGCGCCAAACGAATAGTGGAACGGCAAGACCTGCATGGCGCGGTCGGAGGCGTTCAGCTCCAGGGCCGCGGCGATCGATTCGGTGTTGGCGGTGAGATTGGCGTGCGAGAGCATCACGCCGCGCGGCTTGCCGGTCGAGCCGGAGCTGAAGAGGATGGCGGCCAGGTCGTCGCCCGAGGCTTGCGGCAGCTCGACGGGCGCCTCCGACGCCAGGCCGCCCAGCGTCGCGGTGGAGGCCACCGGCTTGTCCAGCACCAGGTTCGAAACCGTCGCGAGCCAGGGCGCGGAGGCCAGCCGCGCTTCGACGAAGGCAAAGCGCATCTGCGTCTGCTCGATCAAGGCGCGGCAGTCGGCCGGCGGAAGCTGCGACGAGATGGGAACCGCCACGCAGCCGGCGCGGATGGCGCCCAGATAACCGACCACCCACAGAAATGAATTCTCCGCGGCGATGCCGACGCAATCGCCCTTCTTCGCGCCGCTGCGGGCGAGAAAGTACGCCGCACCGAGAACGCTGCGCGAAAGCTCGCCGTAGCTGTGCTCCGCTTCCAGCGTGATGAGCGCGGCCTTGCCCGCGTCTCTCCTGCCGGCCAAGAGCCGCTCGGCGAAGTTCACGTCCGCGCCCCGCGCAGCGCGAGGATGCGCTGGATCTGCCCCACCGAATCCAGCTGGGCAATGTCCTCGGTCTCGAAGGTGACCTTGAACTCCGTCTGCAGCGCCTCGACCAGCGCGAGGTGGCCGAACGAATCCCAGCCCTCCACCTCCGCCGGCGACGACGACTCGACCACCGTCGCGGGGTCGCACTGGAACACCTCTGCAAAGACCGCCTGGATCCGCTCCATGATCATGCTCCTTGCTGCGCGATGCCCTGGGGCAGCACGTCGCGAACGCCCGTTCCGGCTCCCAGGTAGATGAACTCGCCGCTGCCGCGCCGGCTGATGACCAGGCCGGGCGCGCCCATGACGACGCCCTCGTCCGGCACGTCCGCGGCGACCACGGTATTGGCGCAGAGCGCGACGCCGTCGCCGATCTTGTACGGGCCGATGATCTTCGCTCCCGAGCCCAGGTAGACCCGCTCGCCCAGCACCGGCGCGCTCGAGGCCGCGTTCCGCCCGATGCCTTCGATGGTGCACATCTGGCCGATGGAGCCGAAGCGGCCGATGCGCACGCCCGGCCCGATGCGCACCGAGACGAAGTGGCCGACGTAGAACCCGGGCGCGATGACCGCGTCGACGTCGATGGAGACCGAGGTGACGAGGCCCAGCACCAGCTCCCAGAAGCGATAGAGGGTCCAGAGCACGAACGCCAACGGCTTTGCGCGCGGGATGGTCCGCAGGCTGCGGCCGAATCGATAGAGGCCCATCGACCAGGCGCCGTCGCTGATGACCGCCACCCGCAGCTTGGTGAGGAAGCCTGGGTTGTCGAAGTAGACGTAGTATCTTTCCAGGTCGGCCCGGAAGGCGGGCCAGAACGGCTCTGCAGGCTGCATGCGCTGCTCCTCTGCAAAATGACGTGGCGGCCGCGAAACGGCCGGCGGTTCAATCTCGACTTTGGAAGGCCTCGCGGGAACGCCTGTCCAAGACCCCGCGCGCGGCACCGAGCGGCCGGCGAGTGAGTTGGGACCCATGACGGCTCCGTCGGCGATGGTCACCGGCCCCACCGCCGCGGCGCCGGGGCACATGATCACCCGCTCGCCCAGCTGCGGGTGTCCGCGCATTCCGCTCCGCCCGCCGACGCCGATGGTGTTCTGCCCGAAGAGCATCGACCCGCGGCCGACGCGGGAGCCCAGCGAGATGAAGGTCTCGCCCTGCGGCGCAATCCACACCTCGTCCTCGATGCGCGAGCGGACGCTCAAGCTGGTCTTGGTGATGCGGCGGCCGATCTCGAACGCCGCCTGGTAGAGCGCACGAAAGGGATAGTTGTACGGGCGCTGTAGCGAATAGACCCAACGCCCGAAGCGATAGATGGCCAGCCCCCAGAGGGCTCGTGAAACCAGCAGAACCCAGAGGCGATCGACCACAGACACCGCTTCATGCACGCGGCAGAAGTGTGCGAAATCGGACCGGATTCCACGCCAGCCTTGAGGTATCTCCCGCTCCACCCAACCCCTCCACCAGAGACTGCTCGGATGCTCGCTCGGAGGGTAGGTATGGCCGCTCGGGACGACAAGCTTGTTACGCCGACGAAATCCACTTGCTTCCCACTCGCGATTTCGGAGACAACAGACCAAGGTCTATGAGGAGTGCGCAGCGCATGATCGAGCTTCAGCCGAGCGCAGCCCCCCGCGTGCGCTCGCTGACCGTGGACGTCGTGCGGACCACCGAAGGCTTGCTCGGTCTGCGGGACGAGTGGACCGCGCTGGAAATCTCCGCGCAGGTCCAGCTGCCGTTCCGGACCTTCGCCTGGAACGCCGCCTGGTGGAACACGCTGCGCGAGGACAAGCTCGCCGTCCGCGACTCGCTCGAGCTGCGCACCGTCCGCGACGCGCAGACCGGCCGGCTGATCGGCGTCGCCCCGCTGCTGCTCACCACCATGCCCAGCCGCGGTCCGCTGCGCGCGCGCGAGCTGCAGTTCTTCGGCGCCGATCCGAACATCACCGAGGTTCGCGGCGTGGTCTGCGCCACGCAGGACGAAGCCGAAGTGCTCCAGGCGCTGCGCCGCGATCTCCTCTCGCGGCCCGACGAGTGGGACTGGATCGCCTGGGAGGGTCTCTCGTCCAGCGAGGAAGCTCCGCCGCCGGACGGCCTGCACTGGCGCGGCGAGACGCCCAACTACATGCTGCGGCTGGGCACCACCTGGGACGCGCTGCGCTCGCGCGGTTCGCGCAACCTCAAGGAGTCGCTGCGCAAGTGCTACAACTCGCTCAAGCGAGACTCGCTCAGCTACGAGCTGCGCACGGCCGTCACCTGGGCCGAGGTGGAGCCCGAGCTGGAGCTCTTCTTCAAGCTGCACACCGCCCGCGCCACCCTGCAAACCCAGCACGCCGACGTCTTCCTGGCAGCCAAGAGCCGCGCGTTCTTGCGCGAGGTGGCCTACAGCTTCTGCCAGCGCGGCCAGATGCGGGTCTTCGTGCTGCACGTCGGCCAGGACAAGGTCGCCATCCGGCTGGGCTTTGCCATTGGCGGGTCGCTCTATCTCTACTATTCGGGGTTCGACCCGGCCTTCGCCAGGTACAGCGTCATGACCACCTGCCTGGCCGAGAGCATCCAGTACGCCATCGAGCAGGGCTTCGCCTGGGTAGACCTCTCCACCGGCACCGACGTCTCCAAGACCCGCTGGCGGCCGGAGCGCATCCTCTACCGGTCGGCGGAGCAGGTATCGCCGCGGCTGCGCTCGCAGGTGGTGCACGACGGCTATGGGCTCGCGCGCCGGGCCATGGAGGCCGCGCGTCTGGGGCCAATGGCCCGCAGGCTGCTCGGACGCCGCTGATCTCCGCTGATTTCCGTAGAATTGCGGCGCCTTGCCCACTTCCGGTAACTCGACTGCGGCAAATTCCCGCAGTACGGTTCGTTTGTGGACGATCGACGAAAGTTTCCAAGAGTCACTGCCCCCGTGTTCTGCCGGCCCATCGGCAAGCCGCTCTTCCAGCGGCGCCGCGCCGCCGACGTCAGCATGGGAGGCATGCGCCTCTACGCGGACGAGACCCCCGAGCTGGGAGACCGGCTCGAGCTGGAGCTCTTCCTGCCCGACGAGCGCGTCGCGGTCTGCCAGGTCGAGGTGGTCTGGGTGGACGAGCTGCCCCCGGGAAGCCCGGCCCGGTTCGACATCGGGGTCAAATTCATCGCCGTCGCCGAAGAAGTGCGCGTCCTTTTGGCGCAGATCCTCCACGACGAGGGTTGAGCTGGTGTATGGCGAGCTTGACCGCTCGCATGCTATTCCCAGACACCGGACGTATGAGCACCGAAGAGGTCCCCCTGTCGCGATTTCTCACGCCGTGGAAGCTTCAGCGCTGCGCGCAAGTTGGCCGCGGCGTGCTGGTGCTCGGCCGCGTCTGGGTGCGCGGCAAGGGCAAGGTCAAGCTGGGCGACGGCGTGGTGCTCGACGGCCGGTTCCAACCCATCGAGCTGCACGCGCTGGAGCCCACCGCCGAGATCGTCCTGGGCGATGACGTCTGGTTGGACGGCGGCGTCTCCATCGAAGCGGTGGTCTCGGTCCGCGTCGGAGCACGAACCCGCATCGGCACCTTCGCCAAGGTCATCGACAACCACTTCCATCCGCTGCTGGGCAACCGGCACGCGCGGCCCCCGTCGCTGCCGGTGACCATCGGCGAGGACGCGGACATTGCCCCGCGTGCCATCCTGCTGGCCGGAGCGCAGATCGGCGACGGCGGCAGCGTCGGCCCGGCGGCGGTCATCACCAGGCGAACCATCGTGCCCCCGGGCCGGACGGCGCGCGGAATGCCGGCGGTCGTGGCATGACCGGCTCGCAACCCACGCTGACCTCCGAGGTCGGCAAGGTCTTCTCCTTGCTGATCCGCAACCGCGCCGCGGCGTGGGATCGGGTGCGGCGCGGCATCGGCGTAGTCCGGGCCCGCGTCCAGCTGCGCGGCTGCAGCCTCGGGCCGCGCGTCAATGTGCTGGGCAGCGTCCGCGTGGTCGCGCACGGAGCCGTGCGCATCGGCGAGCGGGTGAACTTCTGGGAAGGCACCATCCCGCAGGAGATCGTCTGCGAGGAGGGCGCAACCCTCACCATCGGCGGCAGCACCGTCTTCAACTACGGCGTCTCCATCCGCGCCAAGAGCGCCGTCACCATCGGCGCCCGCTGCATGTTCGGCTCGCTGGTCATCCTCCACGACAGCAACCGGGCCAAGACAGCTCCCATCACCATCGGGAACGACGTCTGGGTGGCGCACGGGGTCATCATCGAGCCGGGCGTCACCATCGGCGAAGGCTCGGTGGTCGGCGCCGGCAGCGTGGTGACGGAAGACGTACCGCCCTACTCGCTCGCAGCGGGCAACCCCGCGCGGTCGACGCCGCTGGCGGAAGACGAGCGCAGACCGAAAGCTTCTTGAGCCGTCTACAGCTTCGTGCTCGTGGCGCACGAGATCGAATACGAGGCCCGGTCGACGAAAACCAGGACCAGGACGAGCACGCTTTTTACGGCTTTTCCCGCTCGGTGCGGACCCACTCTTTTGGCTTCGAGTCGCCGCGAGCGGAGAGCGCGATCTTCCAGATCACATAGACCGGCGCGAAGAAGAGATCGCGCAGCCCTCGCGCGCCCGTTCCCGAGATCTGCCAACCGCGCAGCACGTAGGCCAGCAGCACCAGCACGCAGAAGGTCCAGGCCGCGAGCGGCAGCGCCGAGCCGCCGAAGATGGCCAGCAGCGCGGCAGCGACGAAGCCGGCGGCGTCCGAGAGCGCGAGGATGGAGAGCGGCGGCATCAGCACGTCGATGCCCAGATCGAGCAGCAGCGGAGAGCCTTTGACGAGGCCCTGCTTGAGCAGCCGCGGCCCATGCTGCCTGGCCAGCTGCAGGCGGCCGCCTTCCCAGCGCCGCCGCTGCGACCGCGAGGCCTGCTCGCCCGAGACCATCTCGCCGTAGACGTGCGCATCGCCGGCGTGGTGCACGCGAAAGCCCTGCTCGCCCAGGCGGATGCCGTACTCCACGTCCTCGACGATGGAGAAGGCGTTGTGCGGCACCTTCTCCAGCACCGCGCGCGTGAAGCACATGCCGTTGCCGCGCAGCCCGCAAGAGACGCCCAGCCGCTCGCGCCCCGTCGAGCGCAGCTGGTGGAACGCCGAAAAAGCGATCGACATGAGCCGCGTCCGCCACGAGGCGTCCGGGTTGCGCACAGCGTAGTCCGCCTGCACCGCGTACGCGCCCTTCTCGATCCGCGCCGCGAAGGCCGTCAGCAGATTTTTCGTCACCACCGTGTCGGCGTCGACCACCACCACCGCGTCGGCGCTTCCCTCGAGGCTCTTCTGGAACGCCAGCTCCAGCGCGTAGCCCTTCCCGCGCAGCGTCTGATCGTTGCGAACCAGCACCTCCGCGCCAGCTTCAGCAGCCCGCGCCGCGGTGGCATCGGCGCAGTTGTCGGCTACCACCACCACCCGAAAGAGCTCGCGCGGATAGTCGATGGAGAGCAGCGCCTTCACCGTCCGGGCGATGTTCTCTTCTTCATTGTGCGAGGGAACGATCAGGTCGAAGCGCAGGTGCGGCGCCAGAGCCCGAGGCCCGGGCTCCTGGCGCGAGAGCAGCACCAGCACGGCCAGGTAGCTGCTCGCGATCAGCGAAGGAATCGCGGCGAGCACGAGCAGCAGGGCCAGCAGCGTCAACCGTTGCTCCCTCGCACGGTCTCGACGATGCGCTCGACGAAGAGCTCCAAGGTGGCCTCGCGCTCGATGTACTCGCGCGCCGCCGCCCCGATGCGCGCCGCCTCGTCCGGGTTGTCGAGCAGGCGCCGGATGGTCTTGCGCAAAGCCTGCACGTCGCCCGGCGGCACGTAGAAGCCGGTCTTGCCGTCGACGATGGTGTCGGTCTGGCCGCGCGTGCGCGTGACCACGAGGCACTTGCCCATGGCCATCATCTCGAGAATGGTCGAGATGCCCGTCTGGTAGTCGTTCTCCAAAATCGGCACCACCGCCACCGCCGACCGCGCATAGAGCGCGCGCAGCTCGAAGCGCGAGTAGCGTCCCCAAGTCACGTTGGCCGGCAGCGCCGCGCTCGGGCCCAGGGTCTTCGAGATCCACGGGCTGCCCGCGGCGATGCTCACCCGCCACGGCTGATCGGTCGCCGCGGCCACCAGCGAATCGTAGTCGCGCAGCAGCTGTCCGGCGGCGCACGCCAGATCCGGCTCCGGCTTCACGTTCTGCGGCGCGAAGAACTTGGAGTCGGCGTGATAGGCGATGCGCCGCACCGACTCGCGCGGCAGCCCCAGCACCTCGACAGCGTGGTTCTCTTCGGACGTCGCGTAGACCAGCACGCGCTGGATGCGCTTCTGCACCCCGAGCGCATGGAAGAAGATGCGCTTCTTCCACGGCGTCAGCGTGTGGGCGATGAGCGTGTGCGCCGGCGCCTTCGAGCTGGCCAGCATGCGCGTCGCGTAAGGAATGCCGATGTCCTCGCCGGTGGTCAGCACCGCGTCGTACTTGTCCGACACGCTCGCGCCCAAAAGGGCCAGCGCAGCCGAGGGGCTGAGCGTCTTGCGGGCCGCCTGCATCAGCGGGCTGCGGGCGCCGTCGACGTCGCGAAAGTCGAGCAGGTCCGCCTGCAGCGCTGCCTGCAGCTCGAAGACGTCGAGCCGCGGCTCCCGCCCGGCGGCAATTTCGTCTGCCATCGGCGGGCCGAACTTTCCCGCCGCGAGGATCAACGTGCGCATCCGGGCGGTTCTAGACCGGCGCGGGGCATTGCGCAAAATCAATTGACGGTCCGCCAAAGTGCCGCGATATGCTTCCCTCAACGTGCCCGAAGACCAGACGACGTGGCTTTCGCGGCTCCTCGCACCTTTCCGCAGGATCACCGGCTCGGGCGCCTTCATTGCCGAGATCGACGGCCTGCGCTTCGTGGCCATCGGCTCGGTGCTGCTCTTCCACCTGGCGGTAGGCCTGGAGATCAAGTCGCCCGCGCACTTCGCCCGGCCCGCGGGCAGCCTGGCCGCCGACCTCGTCTACAACGGCTTTCGCGGCGTCGAGCTCTTCTTCGTCATCAGCGGCTTCATCCTGGCCATGCCCTTCGCCGGCCACGGCCTCTTGGGCAAGCCGGCCGTCTCGCTGAAGAGCTACTTCCTGCGCCGGGTCACGCGGCTAGAGCCGCCTTACGTGCTCTGCATGATCCTTCTCTTCGGCATGCACGTGCTCTTCCGCGGCCGCAGCGCGCGCGAGCTCTTTCCGCACCTCTGCGCCAGCCTCGTCTACCTGCACAACCTCATCTACTCGGCGGAGAGCCCCATCAACAACGTCACGTGGTCGCTGGAGATCGAGATCCAGTTCTACGTGCTGACGCCCTTTCTGGCCGCGCTCTTCCTCATCAAGGGGAAGGCGCTGCGGCGCTCCGTCATCTCCGCCCTCTGCGCCATCTCGGTCGTGCTCGGGTGGCTCTTCATCGAGCCGAACGGCCGCGCCTACTACAGCATCCTGCGCTTCCTGCACTTCTTCCTCGTCGGCTTCCTGCTCGCCGACGTCTACCTGACCGATTGGAAAGGCAAACCTACCCGCGGTTGGCTGTGGGACGTCATCGCCTTTGTAGGTTGGCCTTTGCTCTTTCTCTCTTGGAGCGGAACCGCCACACCCCTGCCCGGCCAGGCCCCCGGCCGCGAACCGCTGCAGACGGTGCTGCTGGTGCCCGCCGCGGTGTTTCTGCTCTATTGCGCGGCTTTCCGCGGACGGGCTGCCAACCGTATCTTCGTCAATCCGCTGGTCACCACCATAGGGGGTATGTGTTACACGATTTATTTGTTGCACAACCCAGCGCTTGCTCTCATTGTCTCGTGGACAAGGGGACTGGGCACGACCGGATCCTATGCCATCGATTTAGTTGTCCAAGCACTCGCCGTATTCCCCATTTTGTTTGTGCCATGCGCCGCGTATTTCCTCTTGGTGGAAAAGCCGTGCATGAGCCGCGACTGGCCGAAGCGCCTGTGGCGGCGCATCTCGTCTGGCCGCCCGGCGCTGACGCCGCGGTGAATGTTCGAGGGTCCGCGTCCTGATGTCCCAGCCCGCGCCAGTCCTGCTGACGATGGCCAGCTATCACGGCACCCTCGCGGCGGTCCGTTGCCTGGGCGCGCACGGCGTCCCGGTCACCGTCGCCGACGATTCGTTTCTCTCCAAAGCCGCCTGGTCCAAGTACGCCACCCGCCGCGAGCGCTGCCCGCCGGTGCAGAAGGCCGAGCGTTTCGTCGCCTGGCTCTTGGAGTTCGGCGAGCGCAACCCGGGTCACGTGCTCTACCCCACCAGCGACGACGTGGCCTGGCTGGTGGCGCTCAACGTCGACAAGCTGCGCAAGAACTTCTTCCTCTACCAGCCGCCCGTCGAGGTCATCTACGGCCTCTTGAACAAGCAGCAGCTCGCTCCTTACTGCGCGGCGGCCGGGCTGGACATGCCGCCCTCCTGGTTTCCCAAGGACGACGCGCACCTCTTGGAGCTGGGCAAGACGCTGCCTTATCCGGTGCTGCTCAAGCCGCAGACGCAGATCCTCTATTGGCCGCACGCCAAGGGCCTGGTCGTCGAATCGCGCGAGGCGCTGCAAAGTACCTACGATAAGTTTCGCCGCGACGCCGGATATGCGCCCGAATTGCTCGCCTATGATTCGCAAGTAGGCCGGCCCGTGCTGCAGGCCTACTTTGCCAGCGCCATCGAGAGCATCTACAGCATGAGCGGCTTCGTCGACGAGACGTTCACGCTCTCGGTGGCCCGCTCCTCGCGCAAGGTCTTGCAGCGGCCGCGGCAGCTGGGCGTAGGCCTCTGCTTCGAGGAGGCGCCGCTCAACCGCGACATCGAAGCGCGCATCCTCTCGCTCTGCAAGAGCATCGGCTACTACGGCGTCTTCGAGGCAGAGTTCATCGTCGACTCCGGCCGCCACCTGCTCATCGACTTCAACCCGCGCTTCTACGGGCAGATGGCCTTCGAGATCGCGCGCGATCTGCCGCTGCCCATGCTGGTCCACGCCGCCGCCACCGGCCAGAAGGACGTTTTGCGGGCCGAGGTCGAGAAGGCGCGCGCCGCGCCCGAACAGACGGGCCGCGTCTTCTGCAACCGCCTCGAGCTCCGCTCGCTGCTCCGCCAGCAGCGCCTCGGCGGCCGCCTGAGCAAAGCCGACGTGACTCACTGGGAAGTGTGGCTCAAGGAGCACGAGGGCCGGCTCTCCGACGCCATCCTCGACCCGACCGACCGCCGCCCCGCCTACGCCCACGTCACCCAAGAGCTGGCCGGCTACCTCCGCCACCCGCGCAGCTTCATCCGTCAGGTCCGCTCAAAAGCCTGACGCTCCACCGCTTCGATTCACCGCGAAGGCGCGAAGCTCGCGGTGAGTCAAAGAGACGGTCTTATTTGAGCTCTGACGCGAGGTGGCCGGCGGCGCGGGAGGAGATGGCCATCGAGGTGAGGGTCGGGTTTTTTTCCGGGCCGGTGGTGAAGGCGCTGTGGTCCACGACCAGCACGTTGGGGACGGAGTGGATGCGGTTCCAGCCGTCGAGCATTCCGTAGCGCGGCTGCTCGTGCATGCGGACGGTGCCGCCGTAGTGCACCGACGTTCCGGGCTTCTCCACCAGCCAGCCGTCGACCGTGGCTTTGGCGCCCGCGTCGTCCAGGATGGTCAGCAGCCGATCGCGCCCGCGGTGCAGCAGCGCCTCGATCTCCGGGCCGAAGCGCAGCCGGATCTCCAGCTTGCCGCCGCCCGCCAGCAGCACCTGGCTCTCTTCCCTGGGCTCCATCGAGCCGAACATGTTGAAGCCGATCTGCAGCGCCTTGCCGGGCGTCTTCGAGAGCCCGCTGCGCAGGCGAATGGCGGTGCCGCTCCAGAGGATGGTGGCGATGCCCCCGAAGGGTCCGACCGAGCCGTACGCCTCGCGCGAGAGATAGACCGGCGGGTGCACCGGCAGCGGCCGCGACAGGTTCACCGCCACCTTGCCCAGCGGATGGTCGTGCAGATAGCGGCCCAGGACGCCGTCGGTGTTTCCCAAGCCGTGGGGAAAGTCGGCGCTGATGGACTGCAACAAGAGCCGCGTGCTGTTCATGGTGCCTGCCGCGACCACGAACGCCTTCGCTTCGATGGCGTGCTCGACGCCGTCCTTCTCGTAGACGGCGCGGGTGACGCGGCGCTTGTCCATCGACCACTCCAGCCGTTGGACGCGGGCGCCGAACTCGATGTGGAAGCGGTCCGACCGCGGAAGCTCCCGCAGCATGCGCACGTACGAATTGAACGGCGTGCCGCTGCGGGTCAGCGACCACTGCCCGGCATACGAGAGCGGCAGCGCGATGAGGCCCTGCCCGCGGCCGCGCGCCGCCTTGGCGACCGTCTTCCAATCCTCGGGCAGCTCGAGCTTGTCGCTCACCACGCCGCCCGGCACTTGCGGCGCGTCCTCGCCGCTGCCGGCGATCCGCAGCACCTCTTCCACCCGCGCGTAGTGCTCGCGAAGGTCCGCGTAGCCGATGGGCCAGCGATGCTTCTCCTCGCCCTCGCCGAAGTCCTCGGGCGAGAAGCGCGGCACCGCGCAGGTCCAGTGGTTGGAGAGCCCGCCGGCGGAGAGATCGAAGTACCAGCTGGCGCTGTCCGACTTGAGCTCGGAAGGCGTCGCCTGGTGCAAGTCGCGGCGGCTGCGGAAGACGGTCAGGCCGGGCGCGCGGACGGTGATGCCGGAAGCGGACTCCTCGCTGCCCGCCTCGAGCACCGTCACCGCGATGCCGGCTCGCTGGAGCGCCCAGGCGGCTGTCGCACCGGCAGGGCCCGTGCCGATGACGACGACTCGTTGCCCGTCACTCATCGGACGCGCGGAGGGCGCAGGCGCATTCGACCAAGACAACATTTCTCGCCCCGGTTGGTCAACACGATAAGCTGCGCCAATGGAACTGCGGCCGTTTGGCATGACGAATCTGCGGGTCTCCCAGTTCGGGCTCGGCTGCGCCCGCATCGGCGGCCTCTTCCAGGCGACTCCCGAGAGCTACCTGGAGCTCATCCACGCGGCCGTCGGCGAGGGCATCAACTTCTTCGACACCGCCGACATGTACAGCCAGGGCGAGAGCGAGAAGCTGCTGGGCCGCGGACTCAAAGGCAAGCGCGGCCAGGTGATCATCGCCAGCAAGGCCGGCTACAAGCTGCCGGCGCAGCGTCAGCTGGCGGCCATCGTCAAGCCCATCCTGCGGCCGGTGATTCGCGCGCTGGGCATCAACCGCGAAAAGCTCAAGGCGGCCGTCGGCGGACAGCCCTCGCAGGACTTCTCCGCCGCCTATCTGCAGCGCGCCGTCGAGGGCAGCTTGAAGCGGCTGCGCACCGACTATCTGGACGTCTTCCAGCTGCACAGCCCCAATGCCTTGGCCATCGAGCGCCAGGAGTGGCGGCCGGCGGTCGAGGCGCTGCAGAAGGCCGGCAAGATCCGCTGCTGGGGCATCGCCTGCGATCACGCGCCGGACGCCGCGCTGGCCCTGCAGCAACCCGGAGTCGCCTCGGTGCAGGTCACCGTCAACCTGGTCGCGCCGCAAGCCGAAGAGACCGTGCTGCCCGTCGCGCGGGAGAAGCGCGTGGCCATCATCGCCCGCGAGGTGCTGGCCAACGGCATCCTGGTGAAGGACCCCGCCTCGGTCGATCTACTGAAAATATGTCAGTCGCCCGAAGAGGCGGCGCAGCGGAAGATCCAGCTGGCGGAGATCGCCGCGCGGGCGCAGGCCAAAGGCATCAAGGTCGCGCGGATGGCGCTGGAGCACGTTCGCGATCTTCCCGGCGTCTCGGTGGCCCTGATCGGCGCGCGCACGAAAGAGCAGCTGCTGCAAAACCTGGCGCTGCTCAAGTGAGCTGCGCGTAGACCGCTTCCAAGTCCTTGGCCATCCGCGAAGGCGTGAAGCGAGCCGCCACCTGCGCGCGGCCGTACTCGCCCATCCGCGCCCGCAGCGCCGCGTCGCGCAGCAGCGCCGCCAGGCTCTCTGCCACCTTGTCCGGGCTCTCCTTGGGAATGAGAAACCCGCTCTTGCCCTGCTCGATGATCTCCGGCGCTCCGCCCTTGTCGACGCCGATGACGGGCTTCTTCATGGCCATGGCCTCGCAGAACACCAGCCCGAACGGCTCCAGCGGAGAGGTCAGCACCAGCACGTCGGACGCGGCCAAGATGCCCTCCACGTCGCTGCGAAAGCCGGTGAAGATCACCTGATCGAACACGCCCAGCTCGCGCGCCAGCTCTTGCAATTCGGCGGTGAAGCTCTTGCCGCCGTCGCTGGCCAGCTTGTCGTCCGCGCCGGCCAACAAGAGCTTCAGGCCGGGAAATTCGGCGCGCAGCAAAGGCAGCGCCCGGACCAGATCGCGCTGGCCCTTCCAGACGAAGAGCCGCGCGATGCAGGCCACCACCGGCGCCTCCAGCGGCAACCCAAGCTCCTGCCGCGCCGCCACGGGGTCCCGCTCCGGGTGCCACTTGTCGAAGTCGATGGCGTTGAGCACCGCGTGCGTCTTCTCCCGCACATACCCCGCCGCCACGATGGTCTCGGCCACGAACTTCGAGACGCCAATCAGCGCGTCCGCCTTGCCGAACGCCGCGCGCACCGACCGCCGCATCCAGCTGTCGGGCACGACGTGCAGGTGGATGACCGCCTTGGCGCCCGAGAGCCTGGCCACCAGCGCGCAGGAGACGGCGTCGCGCGGCCGGTCGGTGGAGTGGACGATGCGAATGCCGTTCTTCCGCACGTACCAGGCGAGCTTCACCATGGCCGCCGCGTACTTGAGCCCTTGCAGCGCGCTGCGCACCTTCTTCTTCGCCGAGCTACCCGCGAGCGTGGGCCCGAAGTAGGTGGGCCGCAGGATCAGATCGGGAATGCCCTGCAGGACCTCCGAGCCGCGGCCGGGCTTGCCCTCCGCGTCTGCCGAGCAGGCGACGTGCACCTCGAAGCGCTCGCGATCCAACGACCGCATCGCCAGCACGTGAATGAAGGTGTCCGCGCCGGGAAACTCGGGCGAGTTGATGAAGAGGACGGGAGTTCGAGCGCCCACTACTGGTGAATCTCTCCGAGGATGGGGATGCCCAGCTGCCGCAGCACCTGCCAGCGCTCGAAGACGAGACCCGCCCGCACGTCGCGCAGCGCGGAGAGGAAGACCGCCAGCGCCAGGCCGCCGATGACGCTGCCGAAGAGCACCAGCGGCACCTTGGGCTTGCTGGGGGTCCGGGGCAGCTCCGCCGGCGTGATGACGCTGAAGCGCAAGTCGAAGCCGGCGTTGATGCTCTGCAGCTCCAGCCGGTTGCTGTCGATCTGGTTGAGCGTCTGCGAATACTTCGACATGGCGAGGCGCAGGTCTTCCTTGGCCTGCTCGATGGGTGCGTCCTCGATCTCGTTGGTGGTGGCGCGGGCCAGCTGCTCCGGAGTCGTGGGCAGCCGGCGGCTCAGGCCCTGCTGCGATTCGGTCAGCTCGGCTGCGCTGATGGCCCCGCGGCGCAGCGCCTCCTGCTCCAGCGCGTCCTTCTCCTCGCGCAGCTTGCGCAGCTGCGGGGTGTCGGTCTGGCTGTTCAACACGTCGATCTGGTTCTTCAGCTCCAGCACCTTGGGGTGCTCGTCGGAGTAGATCTTCTGCGCCTCGGCCAGCTGCGTCTTGAGGTCGTCCAGGTTGCGGGTGCGGGCGTCTTCCAGATCGGCGATGGAGCGCTTCTTCGTCTCCAGGGCCACGCGCATCTCCTCGCGCTGCCGGTCCGCCTGCAGCTTCGCCTGGCTGACGCCGGGCACCACCGGCCGCGCCGCCTTGGGCGCCTTCGCCGGGTTCTTCTTGCTCAGCGCCTCGCGGGCGGCGTCCACGCGCTCGACGTCGGCCTCGATCTCCTCGCGCAGCGCATGGCCGCGCGCCTCGAGGATGATGATGGCGCGCTGGAACGGCTGGGTGTCCTTGAGCCGCCGCTGCTCGAGGAAGTTGTGCTGGGCCGCGGTCACCAACTCATAGGCCTGCGTGCCGTCGGGCCAGTCGAGGCCGATGCTGATGCCGCCCTCGGCCGCCACCGCGCCCAGCCTGGTCTCCAGCGTTCCCACCATGGCGCCCACCTGATCGTCCTCGGGGATGGGCCGGCCGCGGCGGAGAAACTCGAAGAGCCGATCCTTGAGGCGAAGCAGCGGCGCGCGCGACTTGGGCCACTTGGCGATCAGGTTCGTCTGCCGGACCAGCGTCACCAGGTTGTCGCGCCGCATGATCGAGGCGACGGCTCCGCGCAGCGGCTCGTCGATGTCGTAAGGCCGGTTGGCGCCCGGGTTGACGGCCATGGTCAGGGCCTGGTTGCGCACCGCCTCGAGCCGCGTCTCCGAATGGTAGGTGCGCGGCAGCGCCCAGAGCAGCGTCGCGGTCAGCCCGAAGACGGCGGCGACCACGAAGAGGCAGAACCAGCGGTGCCGCGAGATCGACCCCAGCACGTAGCGCAGGTAGTCCTTGATGAGCGCGTAGTCGAAGAGGTCTGCCTCATTCGGCTGAGGCACGATGGGCGCGGACGGCAATGACGCGACGACGGGTGTTCCGTCGGACCTGAGCTCGGCTGCCATGGTGCGTCAGTTTACCACGATCACGTCGCCCGTTTGCAGCTTGAACTGCGCTGCTTTGTCTTCGCCCTTGGCGAGCTTGGCATAGTCGAAGCGGATGCGGACCTGTGGGTTGCCCGGCCGGGTGACGAAGATGCGGTCCTTGTGGGCAAAGTCGTTCAGGCCGCCGCCCAGCGCGATGGCCTGCAACACGGTGGTGCCGTTGGGGTCGATGGGAAACTGCCCCGTGCCCTTCACTTCTCCCAACAGCGAGAAGTAGGCCTGCTTCGGCTCGTCCAGCGAGACCGTCACCACCGGCAGGTGGATGAACTCCTTGAGCCGCGTCTGCAGCTGCGCGCCCAGCGCCGCGGGGGTGTAGCCGGCCACCTCGACGTCGTTGAGGAAGGGAATGGAGAGCTTGCCGTCCGGACGCACCTTCCCGTGCGCCGACATGGCCTCCTGGCTGTAGACGCGAACGCTGATGACGTCGCCGGGGCCGATGACATAACCCTGCGGCGAAGTGCCGCTCACTTTGGCGACATAGTCTTCGGCCCAGACAAATTGGCCGGCGTCGAAACAGGCGGTGAGCAGAAGTGCCGAGAGGATCGCGAGTCGTCGGTTCAAGGTCCGCCGAGCGTCGCATGGTGGACCTTTGTGCGCAACAGAGTTTCTTGACCGGCACGGGCCGGAACCGCAAGGATGGCGCAGCGCGTGAGCAAGCCCCTGGAGATCCTCTTCGTCACACCCTATCTGCCGAGCCCGCCGGGGTTCGGCGGGCAGCGGCGCCTGCACGGCATCTTCACCGGCCTTTCGGAGCGGCACCGCGTCTCGGTGCTGGCGCTGTGCAACCCCAACGAGAACCACGACAAATCGGTGGCGGCCACGCGCGAGTACGCCCGCGAGGTGGTGACCGTCCCCAACCCCGCCTTCGCGCTCTCGCTGCAGGGCAAGCGCACCATGCAGCTGCAGTCGCTGGTCTCGCTGCGCAGCTTCGAGTGGCTCTCGCACATGCAAAACGGCCTGCACGCGAAGCTCGTGCAGATGATGCAGGCCACGCGCTACGACGTGGTGAACTTCGAGTTCTCGCAGATGGCGCCCCACCGGCGCGGCCTGCCGCCGGGGCCGCTCTTCGTGCTCGACGAGCACAACATCGAGTTCGAGATCGTCCGCCGCACGGCGGTCAGCGAGACCGGCTTCTCGCGCAAGATCTACAACGCGGTCAACTGGCGAAAGCTGCGCGCGGAAGAGCTGTCGGCCTGGCACGCGTTCGACGGCGTCAGCGTCACCTCGCAGCACGATCGCGATCTGCTGCTGCGCAACGATCCGCGCGCGCACACGGCCATCGTCCCCAACGCGGTCGACCTCGACTTCTTCGCGCCGCAGCCGCAGGTGGCCGCCGAGCCGGGAACGCTGCTCTTCTTCGGCGCCATCAACTACTTCCCCAACGCCGACGGCCTCAAATACTTCCTCGCTTCCATCTTCCCGCACCTTCCCGGAGCGAAGCTGAACGTCGTCGGCCACACCCCCGAGTCGCTCTTCTCGCTGGCGAGCGAGCGCATCGCGATGAAGGGCTGGGTGGACGACGTGCGGCAGGAGATCGCCAAGGCCGCGGTGGTCATCGCGCCCCTGCGCGTCGGCGGCGGCACGCGGCTCAAGATCCTCGAGGCCATGTCCATGGGCAAGCCCATCGTCTCCACGCCCGAAGGCGCCGAAGGGCTCGAGGTGGTGGACGGCCGCGATCTCTTGCTGGCGCGCGATCCGCAGCAGTTCGCCAGCAAGTGCCAGCAGCTCCTCGAAGACCCGCAGCTGGCGGCGACCCTGGGCCAGAACGCCCGCAAGCTGGTGGAGGACCGCTACGGCTGGGGAGCCTCCGTCGCCCGGCTGGAGAAGTTCTACGACGAGCTGGGCGTGAAGTAGTTCGCCCGAGCCGGGAGCAGCCTTGATCCATGACGTGATCATCGTGGGGGCCGGTCCGGTCGGCCTCTTCCTCGCCTGCGAGCTGCGGCTCGCCGGGCTCTCGGTGCTGGTGCTCGAGCAGCTGGAGGATCCGCAGTCGCCCCTGAAGCGGCTCCCCTTCGGAATGCGCGGCCTCTGGGGCCCCAGCGTCGAAGCCTTCTACCGGCGCGGCCTCTTGGAGCAGGTCGCTGCGCAACCCGGCGTCAGCGGCGGCCCCGGCCAGCCGCGGCCCGGAGCAAAGGCGTCGGGCAGCGGGCCGGCCGGCCACTTCGCGGGCATCCAGTTCGACCACAAGAACATCGATTCGTCGCGCTGGACGTACCGGCTGCCTGGCCCGTCCGAGACCCAATTGGGCGCCACCATGGAGCACCTCGAGCGGGTCCTCGCCGCGCACGCGCTCGCAGCCGGCGTCGAGCTGCAGCGCGGCCGCGGACTGGATGGCTTCGACGTCTCCAACGACGAGGTCACGGTCCGCGCCGGCCAGCAGAGCTTTCGCGCGCGCTGGCTGGTCGGCTGCGACGGCGGACGCAGCACGGTGCGCAAGCAAGGCGGGTTCGAGTTCGTCGGAACCGAGCCGGAGTTCACCGGCTATTCGCTCCAGGCCGAGCTAGCCGATCCTTCGCTGCTCGCGCTCGGCCGCCACTTCACGCCGGGCGGCATGTACACGCAGTGGCAGCCGGGCGTGATCGCCCTGGCTGACTTCGACGGCGGCGCTGCCCATCGCTTGGAGCTCACGCGCGAGCACGTGCAGTCGGTGCTGCGCCGGGTCTCCGGCACGGACGTGACCCTCAAAGCCGTGAGCCTGGCCTCGACCTGGACCGATCGCTCGAAGCAAGCGACGACGTACCGCAAAGGGCGCGTGCTGCTGGCGGGCGACGCCGCGCACATTCATTCACCGCTGGGCGGACAAGGCTTGAACCTGGGGCTCGGCGACGCCATGAACCTGGGCTGGAAGCTCGCGGCGACCATCCGCGGCGATGCCCCCGCGGGTTTGCTCGACAGCTACACAGCGGAGCGGCACCCCATCGGCGCGCGCATCCTCGACTGGACGCGAGCCCAGGTCGCGCTGATGCGGCCGGGCTCCCGCGCGCTTCAGTCCGTCGTCCGCGAGCTGATCGAGACTCGCGACGGGGCGACGTACTTCGCGGAGCGCATCTGGGGCGTGAACCTTCGCTACGAGCTCGGCGAGGAGCATCCGCTCGTGGGCCGCAGCAGCCCGGACTTCGAGCTCGCGGACGGAACGAGGCTCGGCGCGCTGCTGCGAAATGGAAACGGCGTGCTGCTCGACTTCGGCCGCTCGCTGCAGGCGCTCCAAGGCCGTTGGGGCAGCCGCGTCAGCTACGTCGCTAGCGACGCGAAGGATCGCCTGGGGCTGAGCGCGCTGCTCGTGCGTCCCGACGGGTTCGTCGCCTGGGCGAGCGATGCGGCGCCCGAGCCCGAAGCAGCCGCACGCGCCGCGGCGAGATGGTTCGAACATCGCGCTTGAAAAATTCTATGAGAGTTGGGCGGCGCCATCGGCACCTCTGCCTACCCGATTGAACTTATTCGGCTTTCCGGCCGATAACCTTCAATTGACCCAGGAGCCTCTCATGCACCGTCAAGCCGCGCGCCCTCGCGCGCTGTTGCTGTCCGTTGGCCTGATCCTCGCCGCCGCTTGCGGCAAGGGCTATTCGGCCGCGCCGTCCGGCTTCGAGGAGCTCGCCGACGCCGGCGCTGACGCGGGCTCTCTCGCGGTTTCGTCCGACGCCGGCGCCTCCGACGCGAGCGTGGCCGACGCGGGAAACCAGGGCGATGGCACCGCGGGCGACGGCGGCGTCACCGACGGTGGCCTGCAGGCCTGGACCAACGTGACTCCTTCGGGCATCTCGCTCGACCCCAGCCAGTCGGGCGGCGAGAACCACGGCGTGGTGGAGATGCTCGGACCCCGCGCACGCCGGCACCGTCTACGCCGGCACCGACTATCAAGGCGTCTGGAAGTCCGTCGACTACGGCCAGACCTGGGCGAAGACGAGCCGCGCCGGCAGCGCCATCGACGGCGGCCGCAACTGGGGCATGGGCATCAGCCACGACGGCAAGACGCTCTACACCTTCGCGGGCTACGGCGCGGGCGGGCTGTGGATGAGCATCGACGGCGGCGCCACCTGGACCCAGCGCTGGACCGATCCGACGGGCGGCTCGGTGGGCAACGACCTCTACATGATCGACGTCGATCCGGCCGATGACCAGCACTTGCTGCTCACGCTGCACGGCAACGCGCCGGATGCTTCGTACAACAACCATGTCTTCGTCAGCGGCAACGGCGGCACCAGCTGGAAGGACGCGGGCGAGCCGGGCATCACCAACAGCGCTTATGCCTTCTTCATCACTTCGACGACCTGGATCGCGATTTCGCAGTGGACCAGCAACGTCAACGGCACCTGGCGCACCACCGATGCGGGCGCGCACTGGAGCCAGATCCTCGACGTCGAGCATGGCCACGGCAACGATCAGATCGCGGTATTGCCCAACGGCACTGTTTATTTGCCGGGTATTGGTAAAAGCGGCGGCGGCGTCTGGCGGTCCAACGACTACGGCGCCACCTGGACGCACGTCCTGAGCACCAACGCCGAGGCCGCCGTGGTGACCACCGCGGACAACCTATACGTCTCTTATGGTTGGGCCACGAGCGACCCCAACGCGCCCTCGCTCTTCCACGCCGCTCGCGACGACGACCAGGAGTGGACGCGCGACGCGGCACCCGCGGCCATGACCAATGGCGCAAAACGCGCGGCGGTTATGTTCGACGGTACTCATTACGTCATCGTCATGGGTTGTTTCGACGCCGGCATCTGGCGATACGTGGAGCCGTGATGACGGTCCCCCGGGACCGCCTGGGGGATTATGAAGCTCAATTTTATAATCGCGATGGTCGCGGTGTGTTCGTTTGCCTGCGGGTCCAACGACGGCCGCGCGGGAAGAGCAACCTCTTCCGCATTGGTGGCGGCACCGGCGCTCGACAGCGGCTTTCCGGTTCGAGGCGGAGCCAACGGCGCGGGCGCGGCGGTGACAATCTCTTATTCGACGCCCGGCCCCAACCGGTTGGTGCTGCTGGCGGTCGAGGCCAACACCATCTCGGGTCTGCCCATCCACGTGAGCGGCAGCAAGCTCGCCTGGACGCAGATCGGCGCGGCGGTCACCAGCAGCAAATCGCCGGCGTTCTGGACCTCGTGGTGGGTGGCGACGGCAACGGCTGCCACCACCGAGACGGTGAGCATCTCGCTCCCGGGCGGCGGCTGGTGGAACTTCGTCGACGCGCAACTGCTTTCGTTCTCAGGCGCGGCAGCGGCCGTCGGCGCGACCGCGGCGGCGCACGACAACGGCACCGCGACGGCGTTTCCGTCCGTGACCCTCACGCCGCAGGCGGCCGGCTCGCTGGTCCTGGCGGCCGGCGCGGGCACCTGGGCCAATCGATCGCTCAGCGCCAACTCGGTCTCGCTCTGGATGCGGCCCTTTACCAACGCATTTGATTCGACCGATTGGCTGGCTGAGTTGAATGCTCCCACGGCTTCGGGGCCCGTTACGTTGGGTACGCAGGGCGGCAATCAAACCGATACCTGGTCGCTCTTTGCCGTCGAAGTCCTCTCCTCGGGAACGCCGGCGGTATCGGTGTCAGTCGCGCCTGCGACGGCTTCATTGCTGGTCAACGCCACGCAAAGCTTCTCCGCGGCCGTGACCGGCAGCGCGAATACGGCAGTGAGTTGGACCGTGCAGGAAGGTGCCGCGGGCGGGTCCATCAGCGCGGCCGGCGCCTACACCGCTCCTGCCTCGGCGGGACTCTTTCACGTGATCGCGACCAGCCAGGCCGACACCAGCAAGAGCGCCTCGGCGACGGTGACCGTGACGGCGCCGGTGCCGGTCTCGGTGGCCGTCAGCCCCAAGACCGCGTCGCTCCTGACGGGGTCTTCTCGAGCTTTCACCGCGACGGTGACGGGCAGCGCGAACACCGTCGTGAGTTGGTCGGTGCAGGAAGGCGCGGCCGGAGGCTCGATCACCGCGGCCGGCCTCTATACCGCGCCCGCATCGGCCGGCACCTTCCATGTGCTCGCGGTGAGTCAGGCCGATTCAACCAAGAGCGACATCGCCACTGTCGCCGTGAGTACGCCGTCCGCCGGCGGAACCCCACCGGTCTTGGACGCGGGCTTCCCCGTGCATACGACCGGCAGCGGCGGCAGCGTGATCACCATTCCTTATTCGACGCCGGGCGCCGGCCGGGTGGTTTTATTGGCCATTGAAGCCAATGCCATCTCCGGATTGCCCGTCACCGTCAAAGGCACGCAGCTGACCTGGACGCAGATCGGCAGCGCCGCGCAGTCGGTGAAGAGCAATCAATGGTGGACCGAATGGTGGTTCGCCTCCGCGCCGGCGACGGTCAGCGAGACGGTGAGCATCACCCTGCCCGGCGGCGGCTGGTGGAACTTCGTCGACGCGCAGGTCTTCTCGCTCTCGGGCGCGAGCACGTCGTTCGGCGCGATCGCTGCGGCGCACGACAACGGCGCGGT
>DATBAA010000211.1:0-3233 GCA_036271755.1 Myxococcales bacterium
GGCCTGGGTGGCTCGGCCTTCGGCGCCCCGGGAGCGGAGCCTGTCGAGCGCCCGGCTGCGCGCGATGGCGAGCACGAACGAGAACGCGGTTCCGCGGCGCGGGTCGAAGCTCCGGGCGCGCTTCCACGCCTCCACGAACGCCTCTTGCACCACGTCCTCGGCCTCGCCCCGGTTGCGCAGGATGCGCAGCGCCAGGGCCAGGACGGTGGGAGAGCAGCGCTCGTACAGCTGGCGGAGGGCCATCGAGTCGCCAGCCGCCATGCGGCGGAGCAGCGACTCCTCGGCGGCACCGGTGTGCGCAAGCACCGCGAGGAGGAGAGGCAACATTCCAACGGTCGCATACCCCGCGGTGACCGACTGTGCAAGCGCGCGAGACATGCTGGAGCTACGTACGGATGCCCCCGGCGGATTCGAGGGCGAGCTACCTCAGAGAGCGGTTGCCTCGCCCTTGAGCTCGGCCGCGCGCTGCGACTTGAGCTTCTTCATGCGGCGCTTGATCAGCTCGCGCTTGAGGGTGCTCAGGTGGTCGACGAAGAGCTTGCCCTGCAGGTGGTCCATCTCGTGCTGCACGCAGACTGAGAGCAGGTTGTTGGTGGCCTCGCGCTGCTTCCGCCGGCCGTCGCGGTCCGTGTACTCGACGATGATGTGGCCGAAGCGGGTGACCTCTTCGTACTCGTCGGGGATGGAGAGGCAGCCTTCGGTGTAGGAGAACTCGCCGTCGGCGACCTTCAAGACCGGGTCGATGAGCCAGAAGAGGCCGCTGCCCTTGGGAGGCGCTGCTTCCCCGTCCTTGGGAGCGCGCTGCTCGCAGTCCATGGCGATGATGTTGTGCGCAACCCCGAGCTGCGGTGCCGCAAGGCCCACGCCGGCCGCTTCGTACATCGATTCGGCCATGTCGTCGCAGAGGGCGCGAATGGTGTCGTCCACCTTGCCGACGGGCCTGGCCTTCACCTTGAGGCGGGGATCGGGCCAGATGAGAATTTCACGCAGTGCCATGCTTCCTTGCTCCTCAGAGGGGCGAAACTGGAGGGTGATTATAGACGTTGATGGGCGCGACTGCCAGATTCCCTGACGCAGCGTGCGATTCGCACTTACAGCAGGGCGGCGGGGTCGACATCGACCACCACTTCGACGCCCGGCAAGGCCGGAGCGGCTTGCAAGGCCCGTCCCAACCGCAAGATCGGACCATGCCCGGCGGCCCGGAGCAGGAGCTGCCAGCGGAATTTGCCTCGCAGCCGCTCCAGCGGAGCCGGCGATGGCCCGAGCACGTCGGCCTCTTCGCCGCCCGCGATGAGCCGGCGCGCCAACGCCGCCAGCCGCTCGGCGGCTCCGCGAACCTTGCCCTCGTCGTTCCCCTGCAGCCGCACCGCCGCGAGGCGCGCGAAGGGCGGAAAGCGCAGCTCCTGGCGCCGCTTCAGCTCGTCGCTCGAGAACGCGGCGTAGTCGGCGGTGACGAGGCCTGGCTTGAAGGCCTGCGCCACCACCCGCCCCGGCAAGGTGCCGCGTCCGGCCCGGCCCGAGACCTGCGTCAGCAGCTGGACGCACCGCTCGGCGGCGCGGAAATCGGGCAGGTGCATGGGCCCGTCCGCGTCGAGCACGCCCACCAGCGTCACGCCCGGGAAGTCGTGCCCTTTGGCCACCATCTGCGTCCCGACCAGCACGTCCAGCTCGCGGCGTGCGAAGCGCACCAGCACCGCCGCCGCCTGCCCGGGGCCTCCGGCTGAATCGCGATCGAGCCGGGCGATGCGCGCGTCGGGCGCGATCAGCCGCAGCTCCTCTTCGACGCGCTCCGTTCCGGTGCCGAGCGGCAGCAGCTTCTTGCTGTCGCACTCGGTGCACTCCTCGCGCGGCGGCTCGAAGTGGCCGCAGAGGTGGCAGCGCAGCCGCGGCTTCCCCGCGACGTGCAGCACCAGCGCCACCGAGCAGTTGGGGCAGCCCACCGCGGCGCCGCACGAAGCGCACAAGAGCGTCCGCGTGTGGCCGCGCCGGTTCAGATAGAGGATCGCCTGCTCGCCGCGCTGCAACGTCTCGCGCAGGGCAGAGGCGAGCTGCGGCGTGAACACCTCGGCCGCGCTGCGCTTCACCAGCAAGAGCGGCGGCAGCGGCCGCGCATCGACCCGCTCGGGCAGGAGCAGCGTGCGCAGCTTTCCCTCCTGCGCGCGCTTCAAGGTCTCCAACGACGGCGTGGCGCTGCCCAGGACCGCCACCGCCGAAGCCTTCTGCGCCCGCACCAGCAGCAGGTCTCGCGCGTGGTAGCGCAGCCGGTCTTCCTGCTTGTACGAAGGCTCGTGCTCCTCGTCGACGACCGCGATGCCCAACCTGGCCACCGGCGCCCAGACGGCGCTGCGCGCGCCCACGACGATGCCCGCGCGGCCGTCGCGGACCCGCGTCCACTCGCCCACCCGCTCGCGCTCGGTCAGGCCGGAGTGCAGCACCGCCACGTCGTCGCCGAAGCGCGCCCGGAAGCGGCCGGCCAGCTGTGGCGTCAGCGCGATCTCCGGCACCAGCGCCAGCGCCCCCAGGCCCAAGGACCGCGCGTGCGCGATGGCCTCCAGGTAGACCCAGGTCTTGCCGCTGCCCGTGACGCCGTGGAGCAGGAAGGGCGCGAACGCGCGGCCGTCGATGGCGGCGCGAAGCTCTTGCAGCGCGGCGGCCTGCGCAGGAGTGGGGTCGTGCTGCTGCGAGCCCCAGGGCGCCTCGGGCACCGTGGCCGCGCCCGCCGCCACTTTCGAGAGCGCGGCCAGCTTGCGCTGCACCAGCGCGCGCAGATGCGGGCGGGCGCGGGGAAAGGCCGCCAGCAGCTCTTCAACCGGAACCGGACCGCCGCGCGCCAGGAGCCACGAGAGCACTTCGGCCTGCTTCGCCGCCCGCCGCAGCAGCTCGACGGACGCGCCCGGGGCCGCCTCGGCCATCTCCACCATGGGCACGGTCACGCGCGCCGGCTCTTCTTCGCGCACCAGCACCACCAGGCCTTGACGGGAGAGCGATTGAAGCCGCGCCTTGGAGAGCTTCACGCCGCTCGCGGCCTTGCGCAGCGCGCGCCTTTGCGCGCCTTCCTGGCCGGGCAGCTCGAGCTGTCCCTCCTCGAGCAGCGCGCGCCCGGCGTCGGTGAGCTTCGGAACCGCCGCGTCGCGAACGTCGATGCCCGGCGGCAGCGCGGCCTTCAGCGCCGGACCCAGCGGCGACAGATAGTGCGCGGCGGCCCAGCGGACCAGCCCGACGATCTCTGCGTT
>DATBAA010000212.1:0-15632 GCA_036271755.1 Myxococcales bacterium
GAGATCTGGAACGGCTTCTATTGGGAGGTCTTCGCCGGCTTGAGCAGCTCGGGCTTCAAGGGCTGCAGCGGCAGCTGCGAAGCCGCTCCGGAGATCATGTACAAGACCATTCAATTGGCCGCGGGCGGCGACGGGCCCTCCTTCTCCAACTATTGGCAGACCTTCAAGGCGGCCGCGCTCGCGCTGCACCCCACCCAGCCTTCGGTGGCCGCCTATGCCGACTGCGTCGCCAAACGGCGCGGCTTCGACCAGTGCGACAGCACCGTGCCGCTCTACGGCGGTGAGGCGAAGCTGCAGTTCGTTCGCTTGCGCTACTCGCCTTTCCAAGTCGCGCTGCAGCTCACCGGCGCCTCGAGCTTCCGCATCTGCGACACGCAGGGCCTGACCACCACGCTCTATGCCAACAAGGGCTCGCCGGTCACGCTCACCAACATCGATTCGAACGCCAATCCGCCCAGCGCGACCATCAGCACCAACGCGGGCAGCGTGACCTTCACCCAGGCCTGCTCGGCGGGACTGGCGACCATCACCCTGGGCAGCGCGCAGGGCGCGGGGACCTACTATCTGCTGCTCGATTCGCCCGATGCGTTCGAGGGCGCGAACCCCGGTCAGGACGTCTACGCCTATGTCGCGTTCGATGCGAACGGGAACTCGACGGGCCTGGCGACGCGCCCCGCGGCCGCGGCCCCTGCCACCTGCACGCCGCCCACGCCGTTCGCCATCACCGCGACGGTCGATACCAGCACGCACGCCTCCGGCGGAATCCTCCGCTTCACCACCACCGGCGGCAGCAACACGGGCATCAACTGGACCGTCCTCACCAACAACTCGGGCGGCACCGTCGACTCTTCCGGGCAGTACACGGCAGGGGCGACGGCCAACGTCACCGACACCTTGCAGGCCGCCGACTCGCTGGGCGACACCGCGCAGATCCAGGTGACGGTCACGCCTGCTCCCAACGGAGGAGGTTGCGCCAGCACCGACGCGGGCTTCGCGGCGCTCTTCGCCGGCGTGGCGATGCTGCTGCAGGCCCGGCGCCGGCGCGCCTCTTGATCGCCGCGTTGCTGCTGGCCGCTTCCTTCGCGGCCGACTTTCCCCAGGCCGCTACCACCAAAGGGACGGGCGGGTTGCTGGTCCACGCCTCGGGCTTCGAAGCCCGGGGCCTGGGCGAGACCCCGCAGGCCGCCGCCGCTGCCTTTCTCCAGCAGTACGGCGGCGACTTCGGCCTTGGTCCGCGGCAGGTCCTCGTTCCCCGCGGCGGCAGCAACGCGGTGCGCTTCGAGCGGCAGATCGACGGCCTGCCCGTCTTCGGCGGCGACCTGGTGGTGGGCATCGGCGCCGGCAACAGCGTGATCCTGGTCAATGGCCCGGCGGTGCCGGCAGAGGTCTCGGGCACCTTCCGCTCTTCGCGCAAGGCGGCGGTGGGCCAGGCGTTGAAGGTCTTGCCGGGCACTCCTGGAGCGGACCCGCGGGCGGTCAAAGGCTGGAAGGCGACCCCGAAGACCATTCGTCCGGCCTGGCGCGTCGACGTAACGACGAGCAATCCGGACGGCGATTGGCGGCTCTTCGTCGACGCCGAGACCGGCGCGGTGCTGTCGCGAACCAGCCTCCGCTCGACGTTGCGCTAGAGTCGTTTGATGTCCGAGAACGAGCCTCAGGCGAAGAAGGGCCTCGGCGGCTGCTTGATCGCCGTCATCGTGGTCGCCGTCGTCCTCTCGATTGGCATCATGGTGCTCGTCTTCCTGGGTATGCGCTCGCCCATCGCCAAGAAGGCCCTGGCGACCATGACGGTGTGGAAGACGGTGATGGAGAACGCGACCCACGGGCCGGGCACCGCCGAGCTGAAGAAGTCTTTGTGCAAGCAGAGCATCCTGGTCGTCGACCTGGACGACGCCCGCGCGCGGCTCAAGGGGGCAGATTTCCCAGGTGACCCGCTCAAGATCCTCGTCTCCGACGCCCGCTTCGAGATCATCTGCGATCCGGGTGCGAACGGCTCGAGCATCACCTGCTCTCAAGTCGCGGAGGCCTGGCTGCAAGCGGTCAAGACCACCAGCGGCAACTTCGAGGTCATGGTCAGCAACAAACAGACCCAGCAGACCGTGGGTGCCTGCAACCGCGTCTACTCAGCGGCCGGCGAGGACATTGGCGTGGGCCATTTCAAGCATTGAACCTGGCTGCTTCGCCTTCGACAAGTTGATGGCCGAGTTGATCAAAGACACGTGCGAGAAGGCCTGGGGAAAGTTTCCCACCTGCCGCTTCGCCACCGGATCATATTCTTCGGCCAGCAGGCCGACGTCGTTGGCGAGGCCCGTGAGCCGGTCGAAGAGCGCCTTGGCCTCGTCGATGCGGCCCTGCAAGACGTAGTTGTCCACCAGCCAGAACGAGCAGGCCAGGAAGGCGCCCTCGCCCGGCGGCAAGCCGTCCGGAGCGCGATAGCGCTGGACGAAGCCATCGTGCAGCAACGTCTCTTCGATGAGCTTCACGGTGCCGGCGATGCGCGGGTCTGACGCGGGAAGAAATCCGACGACGGCCATCAGCAGCAGGCTCGCGTCGGCCTCTTTCGAACAATAGGATTGAACGAATGAGTTGAGTGACTTGTCGAAGCCGTTCTCGCAGACGGAGAAGTGGATGCGCGCGCGCACATCCCGCCAATGCTCGAGCGGGCCTTCGAGCCCGAACTGCTCGATGCCTTTGACCGCGCAATCGAAGGCGAGCCAGGCCATCATCTTCGAATGCGTGAAGTGCTGCCGCGGGCCGCGCACCTCCCAGATGCCTTCGTCGGGACCTTCCCAGATGGTCTCGAGATATTCGATCATCTCGCGCTGCAAACCCCAGGCGGACTTGTCGTCGATGAGCCCCGCGCGCCGCGACAAGTGCATGGCGCCCATCACCTCGCCATAGACGTCGATCTGCAGCTGCTGCGAGGCGGCATTGCCGATGCGCACCGGCCGCGAGTTTTCATAGCCCGGCAGCCAATCCAAGATGAGCTCGGGCAGCCTGCGCTCGCCGGCCAGACCGTACAAGATCTGCAATTGCGACGGGTCTCCGGCCGCCGCGCGCTGCAGCCAGTTGCGCCAGTCCCGGGCCTCTTCCGAATAGCCGGCGCCGAGCAGCGCATAGAGCGTGAACGTCGCGTCGCGCAGCCAGCAGATGCGATAGTCCCAATTGCGCACGCCGCCGATCTTCTCCGGCAGCGAGGTGGTGGCCGCGGCGCAGATGCCGCCCGTCGGCTCATACGTCAAGGCTTTCAAAGTAATCAATGAACGCTGCACCAACTCACGATAAGGGCCTTTGATGGTGCAGCGGTCGGACCATTTGACCCAGCGCTTCTCGCTCTCCTTCAAGGCCTTTTCCGCTTCGACGGGCCCCGGGTCGGGCAAGTGCGACGGCGCATAGGTCAACACGAACGGAATGCGCTGGCCCTCCTTGATCTCGAAGTGCGCGACGGTGGCCATCTCCTTGCCGTGCATCTCGACCGGCGAGCGCAGCCTCAAGGTGTCCGGCCCGGCCACCGCCTCGATGCCGCCCTCGATGTGCCTCACCCAGGGGACGGCCTGGCCGTAGACGAAGCGGATGACGAGATCCATTTGCATCTTCACCGTGCCGCGCTTGCCTTCGACGATGCGGACGATGTCGGTGCCCTGCCCCGAGACGGGCATCAGGTCGATGAGCAGCACCGCGCCGTCGGCCGTCTCCAGCTCGGTTTCGAGAATGAGCGTTCCGGGGCGGTATCTGCGGCTCGACGAAGTCACCTTCGCTTCGGGCGCGATCTTCCAGCGGCCGTTGTCGCGCGTGCCGAGCAGCGACGCGAAGCAGGCGTCGGAGTCGAAGCGCGGCAGGCAGAGCCAGTCTATGGAGCCGTCATTGCCCACCAGCGCGGCGCTCTGCAGGTCGGCAATGACGGCGTACTCTTCAATGCGAAGACTCAATGCTCGTGACGCTCCTCGCGGCGCTCTTCGTGCTTCACCTCGCGCTTGATCTCGCGGTGCTCTTCGCGGTGGACGGCCTCGCGATGCTCTTCGCGGTGGACGGCGGCGGCGCGCGGGTGATCGACCCGGCGGTAGTGCAGGTATTCGCCGCGGTGGTGGTTGCGCAGGAAGAGCGGCACGCGGCCCCCCTCTGCGAAGCGCCAGTTCTCGTGGTAGTCCTTCGACCAGTACCAGCGCCCGTCGCGCTCAACCCAGTAGCGGCCGTTGGTGTAGAAGATCTCGTCGCCGCCGTTCTCCACCACCTGCACGCCGGGCGAGACCTCGATGAGCGGCGGGGGAGCGGTCCAGCCGAAGCGGACGACGACCTGTGCAGATGCAACCGCGGGGTAGAGCAACAAAGCCAATGCCAGGATTAGTTTTTTCATGAGCACGGAGCCTAATAACGGCTGCCCGTCCCGTCCATCTCGGGAACGATAAGAAACAGTTTGTAATGAACACTTACTTCGCGGGCTTTGCCTGGGCCAGCGTGCCGAGACCGGTGCTTTCGAAGGCCTTGACCGCCACGGCCCTGTCACCCGAGACCACCCAGCGGAAGTTGTCCAACTTGAAGAGCTTCGCCGCCAGGTCGCGGACTTCGCTGGCCTTGACGGCCTGCACCGCCGCGCGCTCCTGCTCGGAGTGCGGGGACCCGTCGCCGTAGGCGATGGCCAAAAGCCAGGTGTCCACCGACCGCTGCACGTCGTCCATGGACGAGTCGATGCGGGAGAGCACCACCCCTTTGGCGCGGGCGATCTCCTCGTCGGAGGGTGGCTTGTCCTTGAGGCTTCCCAGGACCTCGCGGAAGAGGCGCGTACCCTCCGCGGCGCGCGAGCTGTCGATGGCGGAGCAGGCGATGAGCGCGCTGGCCAGCCGCCGCCGGACGACCTGCGCGTCGGCGCCGTAGGTGAGGCCGTTGTCGTTGCGCAGCGTCTGGTTGAGCCGGCTCTCCAGGCCTTCGCCGAGCACTGCCACGAGGACGCGCAGCGTGGCGTTGGTGGCCGCGACCTCCGGCAACGGCCGGGTGGCGCACGTCATCATGGTGCTGGCGGTGGGCCGCGCCAGGTACTGGATCTGCTTCGAGTCGCGCGGCAGCGACGGCCGGGGAACCTTGGGAAGCGGCACCACGTCGGCGTCCGGGTCGACGTGCGTCTTCCAGTCGGAGAGCAGCTCGGTGGCCTTGGCGATCACCTCGGCGGGCTGCACGTCGCCCACCACCAGCAGCGTCGCGCCCTCGGGCTCGAAGATGAAGCGCTGCTGCGACTCGACGTCCTTCAAGCGCAGGTGGCTCAGCCCCTTGACCGTGCCGTAAGGCGCGGCGGAGTAAGGGTGGTCGGGGCCGAAGGCAGTGCGGTTCAAGAGCTGCCGGAAGCTCGCCGTGTCGGACGACTCGGCGTCCTCCACCGCGTCGAGCGTGAAGTTGCGCCGCTGGTGGAACGAGCGCGCGCCGTGGCGGGGCCGGTGCAGCTCGGCCGAGAGCAGCTTCAAATAGGTGGGGATGTCCTGCGAGTAGCCGGAGATCTCGATCTGCGAGAAGTCCGACTCCACCTCGAACTCGGTGACGCCGCCCAGGCGCGCCACCTGCATGCGAAACGACTTCTCGTTCTCGTCGCGGGCGCCGCCCAGCTCGTGGAAGTCGCTGGCGAGCTTCACGGCCATGTAGGTGAGGCCCTCGTCGCCGGGCGGATCGTAGAGCGAGCCCTTGGGCAAGAGGAGGTTGACGATGGCCACCTTGCGGCGGTGCTGCTCCACCACGATCAGCCGCACGCCGTTGGGCAGCGTCTTGCGGGTGACGGCCGTGGCCGCGACCTTGGCGGAAGGCAGCGCTTCGGGCGGCGGCGTCCGCACCCAGGCTGGCGGCGGCGGAGCTTGCACCACCGGCGCGGCGGGCGGAGCCACGGGAGCGGTCGCGCAAGCAGCGGTCAGGAGCGCCAAGAGAAGCCTTCTCACAGGTCGTGCACCTTGCGCGCCTCGCGCGGATGATCGGGACGGGCGTGCAGCACCACCCGCGGCGTGGTGAGCCAGCCTTCGGCCAGCTCGCGCACCTCCGCCGGATCGAGCAGCCAGTGCGCCTCGCAGTCCTTGGCGACGTTGGCCCTGGCGCCCACCAGCCGCTCCAGGCTCGAGAGGCGCCCGGCGCGGCCCTCTAAGGTGTCCAGCTCGAAGAGCGCCTCGCGGTCGAGCGCGATGTTGGCCGCCATCAACAGATCGAGCGGCATCTGCCGGCGGGTGAGCATGCGCAAGAAGCCCTCGGCATCGCTCTGCACGCTCTCGATGGTCTCGTCGTAAGGCACGGTGAGGTTGAGCATGAAGAGAGACTCGCTCTCGTTCTCGTGCAGGCCGGCGGAGAGCCGCATGCCGCCGACGCCGTCGGTCAGGAAGGAGAGCAGCTGCGCGCCCAGGTCGAGCACCGCCGCCTGATCGTGGGCGACCGGAACGCGCCAGGCCAGCACCACGGCGGGCTCGCGCGAGATGCGCTCGCTGGTCATGGCCACGCGCGACAAGCTCAAGGGCTTGAAGGTGGGCATCTTGGCGCGCTCCCCCGCAGGCAGCCGCCCCAGCGACTCTTCGACGAGAGCCCGCGTCTTTTCCGGGTCGAACCGGCCGACGACGGTGACGATGGCGTTGGCGGGCACCAACAGGCGGCCGATGAAGCTGCGCACGTCCTCGCCGGTCACCTGCTTCAGCTCGGCGACCGTGCCAATGACGGCGCCGTGCATCGGGTGCGGCGCGGCGAAGAGCTTGTCGTAGAGCACCTCGCGGACGAGGCCGTAGGGCGCGTCCACGTCGCGGATGGCGCGCTCCTGGATGACGACGCGCCGGTTGTACTCGACCAGCTTGTCGTCGATGAGCGGGGGCAACGAGCCCATGCGGTCGGCCACCGTCCAGAGCGCCAGCGGCAGCTCTTCGGCGGGCACCACCGTCTCGAACTGCATGATCTCGGCGGTGGTGACGGCGTTGAAGTAGCGCGCCCGGCGCCGCTCGAGCATGGCGGCATAGTCCGTGTCGGGCGTGGGCCCGCTGGCCATGACGTGCTCGACCAGGTGGGCCATGCCGCTGCGGCCGGCGGGCTCGTAGACGGTGCCGGCGCGATAGGTGATCCAGACCAGCACGCTGCTGACGGTCGGATCGGGCGCGAGCAGCACGGTGAGGCCATTGGCCAGCTCGAAGCGCCGCGGCTCAACGGCCAGATCGCGAGCCTTTGTCTTGCGGCCTTCTCCGCGGTGATCGATGGCGCGAGCCGGGGCAGGCAAGAGCAGCAGCCCAAGCAGAGCAATTGATAACCAGATTTTGGTGGTCCCCATACCTGCAATGCAAAATGCGGGCTGCGCGGGCCTCCTGTCAATCAAAGACTGATCATCTTTACGACGTCACTGTAATGGGCGGAGTGTGAGGATTTGCAACGCCAGCCTGACAGTCGCGACTGACAGAGTGGCAAAGCCGAAGCTCTTCCCAGAGGGAGCGTTCGCGGCACGCGCGGTGCAATGCGCTGGAGGCATGAAAAACTACCTGATCGCCAGCGAGTCGTCGGGAGCTTGGATGTACGGCCACGCCGAAGAGTGGCGCCCGGCCTGGTCGCGCCTCGTGCAGTGGGTGAAGCGCGGCTGGGCGGGCGCGCCGGCGGTTCCCATTGCCACCAGGGACGTCAGCGCGCGCATCGGCGGCATTGTCCGGCAGGTCCTCGTCCACAGGGAGCAGCTGGTGGCCGAAGGGGATTTATTGCTCGAGTTGGACAGCAGGCTGCTCTCGCTGCGCGTCGATCAGGCCATCGTCATGCTGCAGTCGGCGCGGGCCATCGTCGCGGCGGCGGCGGCCAGCGTCTCGAGGAAGTCTGGAGAGCCGCCGCCTGCCCTGGGTCCGTTCGATCTGGCCGGAGCGCACGCCTTTCACGAAGAGCTCGCCGCCTCCGAAGCGCACAGCCTGAGCGCCGCCCGCGCCCGGCTCTCGCGCGCCCGGCGGATGCTGCAGGAGGCGGAGATGGAGCTGAGCTCGGCGCGCCTCGAGCGGCGCTATGCGGAGGTGCGCGCGCCCATCGCGGCGACGGTGCTCTCTTGCAATGTCTCGACCGGACAGTTCGTGCACCCCGACGAGCCGCTGCTGCTGCTCAAGGCCTCGTGAGCAGCGCGCTGTAGCGAGCCGCGTCGGCCGGGCGGTTCCAGCCCGCGTAGAGATCGCGCAGCGCCCGATAGGCGTCTTGCGTGCGCTCGAAGCTCTTGCCGCGCGACTCCTCCAGCGCTTTCGACGCGGCCAGCAGCATCGACTCCGCTTCGGCCTTCTTCCCTGCTCCGGCGAGGCAGATGCCGATGCGGGCGTGGGTGTTGGCGATGAGCCAGCTCCTTTCGCCGTACAATTTGGCGCGCGCCTTCTCGGTCTTTCTCAACGCCGTGATGCCGTCGTCGTAGCGGCCCAGCGCGCAGCTGGACATGCCGAAGACGTTCCAGCCAAAGGCCGTGACCCGGTGATCCTCGCCCAGCGTGCGCGTGAGAACGGCCGCTGCCGGTCCCGCGAGGTCGGCCGCTTCCTGGTAGCGGTGCATGTCGGTGAAGTTGGAGGCGAGGCTGATCTGCGCCCAGACGGTGTCGATGTGCTCTGGCCCGAGCACGCGCTCGCGCACCGCGATGACGTCGCGATAGAGCGGCACGGCTTCGTCGCGGCGACCCAGCGCCTCGAGCGCGCCGGCCATGCCCAGCTTGGTGGTCAGCACCTGCGTCGCGTCCTCCGGATACACCTTGCGCAGCAGCTCCAAAGACTTGCGGTGCATCTGCCAGGACTCTTCCGGGCGGCTCTCGTTGCCGAGCAGCACCGCCAGGTTGTTGGTGGCCACGCCGATGCGGCCGTCGTCGGCGTGCCCGCGGCGGAAGTCTTCGAGCGCCGCCCGGTACGAGACCTCGGCCTCTTTTTCGCGGTCGGTGTTGGTGAGGAGGATGCCCAGCGAATCGTGGGCCGTTCCCAGATCCAGCGCCAGCGCCGGGTCGTCGCTCTTCTCCTTCTCGAGCATGGCCACGGCCTCGCGCAGCGGCGGCTCGGCGGCGGCGGTCTTGCCCGACTGCCAGAGCGCGTCCGACTGCGCCAGCAGCGCCATGGCCACCAGCCGGTCGTGGCCCGGCTGCTGCGATCTGCGCAGCTCGAGCGCGGCGTTGGCCGACCGCAGCGCTTCGTCCAGCCGGCTCAGCGAATAGTCGGCGGCGTAGACGGTCAGCAACAGATCCGCGGCCACCAGCGGCTCGGTGGCGCCCAGCTGCTTCGCCTCCGCTTCGGCCTTGTCCAGCACCTGGGCGACGGTGATGTCGCGCTTGCCGCCGGCGGAGAGATCGGACGCCTGCAGCATCGAGGTGAGGAACTTGTTGATGCGCTCGGCGCGGGCGGAAGCAGCGCGGGCGGCGTCGCGCTCGCGGGTCACGCGCCGCGCCTGCCAGGCATTGAGTGAAGCGGCCGCGACGGCGCCCACCACCAGCAGCGCGGTGAGCGCGGTGGCCAGCGGGTTGCGCCGCAAGAACTTCTGCGCGCGATAGGCCAGCGACCGCGGCCGCGCGCGCACCGGCCGGTATTGCAGGTAGCGGAGCAGATCCTCGCGCAGGTCCGCGGCCGTCTGGTAGCGCTGGGTAGAATCGCGCTGCAGCGCCTTGGCCAAAATGGTGTCGAGATCTCCGCGCAGCTGCTTGCAATCCGCGGCGGCGCCATGCTCCAGCGCGGCGCGGCTGGCCGGCTTGGGCTCGCGCTGGGTCACGGCCATCATGTAGCCGAGCGGGCTCGTCGCCTCGGGGAAGAGCGCGCTGCCCGTCAGCAAGCGATACCCCAGCGCGCCCAGGCCAAAGACGTCGGTGGCCGCCGAGACGAGCGAGCCCGTCACCTGCTCGGGCGCCGCATAGCCGGGCGTGAAGAGCGGCCCGCCGTCGCGGGTCAGCGCGACCTCGCCTGCGCCATGCACAGCCCCGAGCGGTACCGCATCGATGTCCAGGAGCTTGGCGATGCCAAAGTCGATGAGCTTGGGCTTGCCGTCCCGGGTCATCAAGACGTTGCCGGGCTTGATGTCGCGGTGGACGACGAACATGCGGTGCGCGAAGGCCACCGCGTCGGCCAGCTCGGCCAAGAGCCGCACCTTCTCGCGAAACGGCACCGCGTTGTGCTGGCAGTAAGCGTCGATGGTCTCGCCGTCCACCAGCTCCATGGCGATCCAGGGCGTGCCGTCCTCGGCGGCGCCGGCGTCGATGAGCCGCGCCACGGCCGGATGATCGAGCCGGGCCAGCGTCTTCATCTCGCGGGTGAAGCGCACGCCGGCGGTTCCGAGCAGGCCGCCGCGCAAGAGCTTCAGGGCGACGTTCTGATCGATGCCGTCGGTGCGCTCGGCGCGGAAGACGGCGCCCATGCCGCCCCGGCCGATGCAGTCGACGACGCGAAAGTGTCCGAAAAGGCGGCCCTTCAAGAGCTCTGGATCTTCGACGGCCGGACCCAACAGCTCGCCGGTCGCGGCGCCCGTGCTCTGCTCGTCGCGCAGCAGATCTTCGACGGCTTCTTGCAGCTCCTTGTCGGCGCCGCACTGCTGCTCTAGCCAGGCCGTGCGGGCTTCCAGGTCGAGCGCCAGCGCCGCGTCGAAGAGCCGGAAGACGCGGCCGCGATCGGGACCGCTCAAGCCAACAGCTCACGCGCCAGCCAGGTGCGCCCTGCCCGCCACTTGCGGTTCACCGTCGAGACCGAGGTCTCCAAGGCTTCGGCGCACTCTTCAATCGAGAGCCCGCCGAAGACCCGCAATTCCACCACCTGCGCGGCCTCTTCGTCGAACGACTCCAGCTCGCGCAGCAGATCGTCCACCACCACCGCGTCGTGATCGGCGGCCGGGGTCTCCAGCGATTCGAGCGTGATCTGCACCCCGCCGTCGCGCTTCTGGCTGCGCCGCTTGCGGGCTTCGTCCACCAGCGCCTGCCGCGCCACGCGGGTGGCCATGGCCAGAAGGTGTTGCTTTCCCTGCCACTCCAGCTGGGTGAGCTGCGCCAGCCGCAGATAGATCTCGTGCGCCAGCGCCGTGGGGCGAATGGTCAACGCCCGCTCGTTGCGCAGGGCATTCTGCGCCACGGCCCGAAGCTCCGGATGCGCGTCGACCACCAGCGCGTCCAGTTTCCGCCGTGCCTCCGCCGCCTTGGCCCCCGCCGGCGACTTTTCACTCATCCCGTTCTCTCCTCCTGTGGAATTACAGCCCGTACACTCTATTGCTTGAGCGGTCCAAATGCTCAGAGACCTTGAGCCTGCCCCGCGTAAATTGGCCACAATTGTGACGGCGCTCACTTCCGCGACCCGTTGGCCGGGGCGTCGCTCCGGGCCCGGAAGGCGGCGGAGAATGGCTTGAATTTAATATTAGTAGAATTGATTTCAAACCAATCGGTTTGCCTGCGCTGGCGAGCCCGGGGCTGCTCGGACCCGCTGGACCTCTCGATCTTCGCGCTCGGCTCCCCCGGTTGGAAATGACGACTGTTTTCGGCGATCTCCAGCTTCGGAGCAGCCGATTCGTCCAAGACCGGCTTTGCGTCCGTTATCAGTCTCGACGTAGAAGCGCGTCTTTTGGGGGGTAGCCTGCCGATGCAGCGACTGATTCGCGCCTTGTCTTGTGTTGTCTTCAGTTCAATCCTCGCTTGCGGTGGAAGCTCCGCGCCGGCCTCCGGCACCGACGGGGGCAGCTGCACCGCCGGGGTGAGCTGCGTTCCCTCTGCGAACGCCGACGCGTGTCAGGTCTACGCCACCGCGTGCACCAACGCCGTCAGCTCCTGCGTGGCCACCGGCAACGCCACCGACGGCACCAGCTGCGGCACAGGCCAGTTCTGCTCCACGGGCGCTTGCGTCACCGGCACCACCCGTACGGTCCACTCCACCTTGCAGACGGTCTACGTCACGGACGACGGCAGCCGCGTGGTCCAGCCCGGATGGGATGTCGACATCGCCTTCGGCGCCACCGTCACCGGCCTCGTCATCCCCGACGCGACGCAGCCCTCAGGGTACAAGGCGGTGGCGGTGACCGTGGGCGCGGACTCGACCTTCTCGGTGCCCGGAGTGCCGTTCGGCGACTACTTCATCCAGGTCGACCTCGTTTCGTCGCGCATCCTGGGCAGCGACACGGTGCTGGTCTCTGACCGAATGCTCTACGAAGCCAGCACCAACACGCCCGACCTCTCGATGGTGCTCGCCAAGCGCGCCGGCGCCTCGCCCATCAACGCTCTCGGCAGCGACGACACCATGACCACGCTGAGCTTCTCCGGGCTGGCGCCGATCAGCTCGCAGGACACGTTCAAGTTCTTCGCCACGCAATACTTCCTCAACGCCAACTTCCCCGAGCGTGAGCTGTCGCCGGCACCGGACGCCGGCAGCACGCAGTTCAGCGCGGGGATCTTCTGGGACGAGCGGGCCTTCGGCGTCCGTCCAGTCGCCGCCAAGGGCGACGCCGAGTACGTCATCCAGCGCCGGCAGACCACCGACGCCGGCGTCACCGATCAGGAGACGCTGAGCTTCGCCAAGGTCTCCGACTTCACCTACGTGGACGGTGGGCCCAACAGCATGACCGCCGTCTTCGCGGCACCGTCGCAGACCGGCGCGCTGCCGTCCGAGCTACAGTTCTCCGCCTTCGACGCCATGTCGGACGCCATCCACCCCGACGCCGGCGGCTCGACGGCCGATTTTACCCAGCCCACGATCGCGGTGGTGGGCATCCCGCACTCCGCCACCTTCCCCAATCAGCCCATCACGCTGATGCCCGGCCCGCCGATCATCGTGGACTTCGGGCTCGACAGCGAGTTCCTCATCGATCAGGCGCCGCAGGCCTTCCAGTTCAAGTCGCTCGCCTTTCCCTCGCCGACGGCCGACGTCACGCTGAGCCCCGCGGCCGCCTCGTTCCCGCACTTCCTCGACGCGAACTGGCAGGAGAGCGCGGAGGTGCTCTACTTCTGGGACGTTCCGCTCGCCGGCAGCGCCACCAACACCTTCACCATGACCGGGGGCGGGTTCTACCGGTCGTTCGCTCCGCCTGCGCAGCTTCCCAGTCCGGTGGCGCCGCAGCTGGGACCGCCTTCGGCGCCGCTGCTCAACGGGACCAACGCCTTCAATTTCCAGACCGGCGTCGGCACCCAGCCGACCATCTCCTGGTCGCCGCCCGCGCTGGGCACCGCCAGCAAATACTTCGTGACGGTCGTGCCCGCCACCTCGTTCAAGGACAACGACATCGCCTCGCTGACCGTGGTCCTCTACGACAAGACGTCGCTCAAGCTGCCGGACGGCTTCCTCAAGGCGGGCACTCCGTATTGCGGCATCATCACCGCGATGAGCTCGCCCGATCGATTGAATTCACCGATCCTCGGGCTGGGCTCGCCGCGCGTCGAGGTCAACACCATCTTCGGTCTCTTCCAGCCGTGAGCCGCCACTTCGGAGTCCGCATGTCGCGAATGGCCAGAATCCTGTCCATCTCCATCTTCGTTTCAATCCTGGCGGCTTGCGGCGGAACGTCGAACGGCCAGACCGATGGCGGGCCGGGCGGCAACAGCTGCACGGCCGGCGTCGCCTGCACCCCGGCCACCGCCAACGCCTGCCAGGTCTTCGAGACCGCCTGCACCGGTGCGGTCTCTTCTTGCGTGGCCGCGAGCAACCTCACGGACGGCACCAGCTGCGGCAGCGGCCAGTTCTGCAACACCGGCGTTTGCGTCACCGGCACCACGCGCACGGTCTCGTCCACTTTGCAGACGCGCTACGTCTTCGACGACGGCCGCAGCGAGATCCGGCCCGGCTGGGGACCGGACCTCAACATCACCGTCAACGCGCTGCTGGTGGCCGACGACGCGGATCCCTCCGGCTACAAGAGCTTTCCGGTGACGGTGGCGGCCGACGGAACCTTCTCCGTGCCGGACGTCCCGTTCGGCCCCTACTTCATCCAGATCGACCTCACCGGCGAGAGGTTGGATGGGAACAACGACGCCGTCTTCGTCACCGACCGGATGCTCTACGAGGTCACCAGCAGCACGCCCGATCTCACTTTCTTCAACTCACACCGGCCCGATGTGCAAGAGCTGCCGTTCGACTCCAACACCGGCATCGGCGTCACCGTGCAGGCCCACGTGCGCGGCCTCGTTCCGTTGGTGGACCACGATCTCTTCCACCTCCGGTCCTCGCAGGTGGGCACCAACACCGGCTTCGACAGCGGCGCGTTCTTCCCCAGGCCTGACGCCGGGGCCACGTCGATCGACGCCGGCATGGACTGGGAAATCGCGATCTTCCAGACCGAACCGTCCCAGGGCGATTCGGAGTGGTTCGACCAGCGGCGGGTCGAGAGGCTGGACGGCGGCACCGTCATCGAGCGCACCCTCGCCTTCACCAAGATCACGAACTTCGGGCCCGTCGCCGACGGCGGCACCACTACGCTCGACGTCGAGTTTGCCCCCGCGCCGATGACGGGCTCGCTGGACGCGGACTTCCGCTTCAGCCAGTTCAACGCGCTCGCGAAGGACGTCCATCCGGGCTCGATCGCCACTCAGGCAGACGGGCCAGAGCTCCTAGTCAACGCGGTGGCGCACGGCTTCGACTTTCCCCATCAACCCGGCAGCAGCCTGACGGGACCGCCGCTCTTGCTCTTCGCCTTCAACAGCAACTTCGGAGTCATGTCGACGCAGGAGAACACCGCCCAGGCTTTCCTGTTGGAAGCGCCGTAGAACAGCGTCGCGGACCTCGACTACGGAAACATCGCCTATCCCCAGTTCTACGATTCGCTTTGGAAGGAGGCGGTGCAGTTCACCTACTTCTACGACGTTCCCCTGGGCGACCAGTCGAACGGCTTCTTTCCCATCCAAGAGGGCGGCTTCTATCGCTCGTTCACTCCTCGCGATCAGCTGGCGACGCCGATCGTCCCGCTGCTCGGGCCGGCCACGGCGCCGCTCCTGAACGGCAAAGATGCCTTCGCGGCCGAGACCTCGCTCGGGACGCAGCCGGCGGTCGTCTCCTGGTCTGCGCCGAAGCTGGGAAAGCCGACGAAGTATCTGGTGACGGTGGCGAACACCCGCAACGTCTTGAAGAGCGGCGAGCTCGCTTCGGTGACCGCGGTGCTCTACGACCAGACCTCGTTCAAGGTGCCGGGCGGGCTCCTCAACGCCAAGGACGACTTCTACGGCGTCGTCACCGCGATGAAGTCACAGGATCAGCTGAACGATCCGCTGCTCGGAATCGGCTCGCCCAGCGTCGAGGTCACCACCGTCTTCGGCTACTTCCACCAGTAGCGGTCGCTCTTCGACGACGGCGTACCGCCGTGGCCGGCTTCTATCGGCGCCTTCCTTCCGGCCGCGCAGCTGCCCAATCCGATCGTCCCGCTGCTGGGACCACCCACGGCGCCGCGTCCCTTTGCGGATGACCGTTACCAGGACGGCCGGGTCCGCCTTCCGCTCGTCCCTGCGCTGCCTCGTCCCGGCGTACCGGACTCTTCGCGGCCGGGTTTCGAGACCGAGCAGCGCTCTCAGCCGCCTTGTCTCTCGGATCAACGTCGGCACGTCACTCCTGGCACTCGCCATGAAATCTTGCTCCGCGTCAGGGGTCACACATGTTCTTGGCTTGCAATCTGGACCCAGCCAAAGGCTGATGCTCGATTGAAAGTCAGACAAAGACTTCCTTAGCCGGGAATCGGTCTTTGCGTTTCTTTTGAGAGCATCA
>DATBAA010000213.1:0-3116 GCA_036271755.1 Myxococcales bacterium
GCCGGGCTCAGCTCGCGCACCCGGCGCATCAGCGCGTAGCCGTCCTGCTGCGGCAGGCCGATGTCGGAGAGCAGCACGTCGAACTTCTGCTCGCGCAGCCGCGCCAGCGCGTCTTCCAGCGAAGCCGCCTGCCGCACGCGCGCGCCGCTGCGGGTGAGCACGGCCGACACCAGCTCGCGGGCGTCTGGCTCGTCGTCCACCACCAACACCTCGATGCCGTCGAGCCGCACTTCCAGCTCGCCGGCCGGCGTCTTCCGCTCGTCGGCTGCTCCGCCCGCGACCGCCCGCAACGGCATCCGCACGGTGAAGACAGAGCCCTGGTTCTCGCCGTCGCTGCGCGCCTCGACGGTGCCGCCGTGGACCTCGATCAGATGCCTGACGATCGCGAGACCCAGGCCAAGCCCGCCCTGGGCGCGGGTGATCGAGCTGTCGGCCTGACGGAAGCGATCGAAGACGTGCGGCAAGAACTCGCGGGGAATGCCGGAGCCCGTGTCCTTGACGATGATGCGCACCTGCGAGTCCTGGCGGTCGACGTTCACCTCGACCTTGCCCCCGCGCGGCGTGAACTTGATGGCGTTGGAGAGCAGGTTCCAGATGACTTGCTGCAGGCGGTCCGGGTCGCCGCAGAACTCCGCCGACTCTGCCGTCATCTCCGCCGCCAGCTCGACTCCGCGCGCCTCCGCGGCCGGCCGCACCGACTCGAGCGCCGCCCGGATGACGCCGTGCAGATCGATGAAGCGGATGTCCACCCGCATCTTGCCGGCGATGATGCGCGACACGTCCAAAATGTCTTCCACCAGCTGCGTCTGCGCCCGCGCGTTGCGCTCGATGGTCTCGAGCACGCGCGGCATCGACTTCTGCTCCACCGCGCCCGACCGCAGCATCCGCGTCCAGCCCAAGATGGCGTTCAGCGGCGTGCGCAGCTCGTGCGAGACGGTGGCCAGGAACTCGTCCTTGGTGCGGTTCGCGATCTCGGCCTGCGAGCGCGCTTCCTTTTCGGAAGCCAGCAGCCTTCGGTTCTCGTCGATGTCGGTGGCGGTGCAGATCCAGCCCGTGATGCGCCCCAGGCCGTCGCGCTCCGGCACCATGCGCGCCAGGTGCCAGCGATAGACGCCGTCATGCCGGCGCAGCTGCTGCTCGCGCTCGAGCGGCTCTCCTTTGCGCACCGCCGCGCGATACTCTTCGCGCACCTCGACGAAGTCTTCTTCCGGCACCGCCTCGAAGAAGGTGATGCCGGCCTCGTCGCCCGCGTATTCGCGCCAGACGCGATTGCAGTAGTAGATCTCGCCGTCCGCCTTGGCCGCCCAGACGCACTGGGGCATCGAGTCGGTGAGCGCGTGAAAGCGCAGCTCGCTGCGCTTCTCCACTTCCACCAGCTCTTGCGCCCGCAGCATCGCCTGCTGGCGGCGGACCAGCTCTCCCATGCGCCACAGGTCGACGAAGACCTGCACCTTGGCGCGCAGGATCTGCGGCTCGAACGGCTTGAGCAGGTAGTCGACCGCGCCCTCTTCGTAGCCGCGGAAGATGTTGCGCGGGTCCTTGTGGATGGCGGTCAGGAAGATGATCGGGACGTGCCGGTTGCGCTGCCGCTCCTTGATCAACTTCGCGGTCTGCAGGCCGTCGATGCCCGGCATCTGCACGTCCATCAAGATCACCGCGAAGTCCGACGCCAGCACCTTGCGCAGGGCGTCCTCTCCGGAAGTCGCGGTGACCAGCTCCTGCCCCAGCGGCTGGAGGATGGCCTCCAGCGCGACCAGGTTCGGAGCATGGTCGTCGACCATCAGGATGCGCGCCGGCGGCGCTTCCTTCAGATCCTGCGGAGGTGGCGGCCGGCTGGGCAGCATTCGTTATCCACGCACCCAGAGCTTGATCAGCTCCATCAGTTTGTCGGCGTCGACCGGCTTGGGCAGGTAGTCCGAGGCGCCAGCGACGATGCACTTCTCGCGGTCCTCCTTCAGCGCCTTGGCGGTGATGGCGATGATGGGCAGCGACTTGTGCGCCGGGTCGCGGCGGATGGCGCGCATGGTCTCGTAGCCGTCCATCTCGGGCATCATCACGTCCATCAGCACCACGTTGACGTCCGGGTTGCGCTCCAGCGTCTCGATGCCGTCGCGGCCGTTCTCGGCATGCAGCACCTCCAGCCCCTGCGCCTCGAGGACGCTGGTGAGCGCGAAGATGTTGCGCACGTCGTCGTCGACGATCAACACCCGGCGGCCGGCGATGCGGTCATCATGCGCCCGACGGTCCTTCAGGAGCTCCTTCGCCCCTTCGGGCAGCTTCGCCTCCACGCGGTGCAGGAAGAGCGCGGTGTCGGCCAGCAGCTTCTCGGGCGAGGTAGCGCCCGACTTCAGCACCACCGACTCGGCGAACTTTTTCAGCCGCAGCTCTTCCTTCTTGGACATCTCCTTGCCCGTGTAGACGACGATGGGCAGCTCTTTGAAGCGGTCCTGCGTCTTGATGCTCTCGAGCAGCTTGCCGCCGTCCATGTCGTTGAGCAGCAGGTCGAGCACGATGGTGTCGTATTCGCCCTGCTCCAGCAGCCGCAGGCCTTCCTGGCCGCCCTTGGCCTGGATGATCTCCACGTCCTCGCCGTGCAGCAGCTGCACCATGCTGGCCAGCTGCGTCTCGTCGTCCTCGATGATCAAGAGCCGCTTCACCTTGCGGTCGACGAAGCCCGAGATGTGGCTGAACGCGCCTTCCAGAGCCTCTTTGCTGACAGGCTTCTCGAGGTAAGCGAACGCGCCCATGGCCGCGCCCTTGCGGCTGCCTTCGACGATGGAGATGACGTGCACCGGAATGTGCCGCGTGCGCGGGTTGCGCTTGAGGCGATCCAGGATGGACCAGCCGTCCACCACGGGCAGCTGGATGTCGAGCGTAATGGCCGCGGGCTGCAGCTCGTTGGCGATGGCGAGGCCGGTGTCGCCGCGGGTCGCGACCACCGCCTTGAAGCCCTTCTCGCGCGCCATCGCCACCATGATGCGGGCAAACTTGAGGTCGTCCTCGATGACCAGCAAGACCTTGTCGCCTTCGCGCAGGTGCTCGCGATCGTCCTCCACCGGCTCGGCGATGCGCACGTCCGGAATGGGCGCGATCTCGGTGAGCATGTTCAACATGGG
>DATBAA010000214.1:0-6222 GCA_036271755.1 Myxococcales bacterium
AGCAGATAGAGCCACGGCGTGACCGCGGCTGCCAGCGGATCGCGAGTCGAACGCAGCACCGCGCGGCCCAGGATCAGTCCCGTGCCGGCCACCAGGAAGATGCCGAGCAGATGCATGGGAACGAGCGAGAGCTTGCCGAAGAGCGCGGCCGGAGCGAAGGCCACATAGGTGAGCGGCGGCTTGATGTCGACGAGCTGTGCGTAAGGCAGGTGCCCTTCGGCCACCGATCGGCCGATGAGCGCGAAGTCCACCTCGTCGATGTCGAGGACGCCGAACAAGAAGCCCGACACGCGGCAGAACGCGACGGCCGCCAGCAATGCGCCCGTGGATCGGAAGAAGCGCGCAGTCACTAAGCGAGGTGGTTGCGCGCGGCCGGCGCGTGCCGCGGAAGCGAGGCAGCAGCGGCTTTTTGACGGCGTCCGAGCGAGAGGCGAATGCGCAAGAGCTCCAGGCCCAGCAGCGGAAAGTGCAGCGGCCGCAGCTTCGAGCCGGCCACGTCCACCCAGGAGCGCAGCGGCATCTCGACGAACGCCTCGGGCCGCAGCCCCGGCAGCCCGGGCGCGCCCGCGATCAGCCGGCCGATCAGCTCGACGTCGAAGGCCCAGCGCGCGCTGAACGGCTCTGCCAGCACGCTGGCGAGCAACGGGGAGGCGGCAAAGGCCTTGGCGCCGCACTGCGTGTCGTAGACGCGCAGGTCCAAGATGATGGAGGCCAGGGTGGCGAAGACGCGGCCCAGATAGTGGCGCGAAGCCTTGCGCTCGATGTGGCGGCCCAGCAGCGCGACGCGAGACCCCAGCGCGGCCTGGTGCTCTCCGATGTGGCGCGTGAGCCGCACCATCTCGCTGGCCGGCGTGGCCAGGTCGGCGTCGAGGTATCCGACGATGTCCGCGCCGCTCTCCAGCGCCGCCAACAGGCCGCGCCGCACCGCCTCTGCCTTGCCCTGGTTCTTGCCCAGCGCCAGCATCGACATGCCCGGCTTCACGCAGAGCTCGCGCAGCACGCGCAGCGTCTGATCGGTCGAGCCGTCGTCGACGAAGAGCACGCTTGCGCCGGCGTCGAGCAGTGGCTGAAAGCCGTCGCCGGCGAGCCGCCGCTCTTCGTTGAAGCAGGGAACGATGATAGTCACGCCGCCCAGGAAACCTCCTCCGGAGCGAGGGTCATTAACACATGCAACGGGCCGCCGCCGTCCTCTGCTTCGCAACAGCCGCCGCCGCTTCTGCCGAAGACGAGCCAAAGGGCCTGGAGGCGAACATCGTCGGACGCCTCGACCCCGGGCCTTCGTCGGCCGCAGATGCTCCGCCCGGAGTGGAGATCGTCACCCGCGAGCAGATCGCCGCTTCGGGCGCCGCCTCGCTGCCGCAGTATCTCTCGCGGCTCGCGGGCGTGAACACCAACGACGAGCAGGGCAACTCGTTCCAGCAGGACGTCTCGCTGCGCGGCATGACCGCCAGCAGCGTCACCGGCCTCGCCCAGGGCATCAGCGTCTTCCTCGACGGCGTCCGCGTGAACGAGCCCACCGCCGAAGAGGTGAACTTCGATCTCATTCCGCTCGAGGACGTGGAGCGCGTCGAGATCATCCGCGGGCCTTCGCCGGTCTTCGGCCGCAACACGCTGGGCGGCGCCGTCAACATCATCACCAGGCGCGGCGGGCAGCGCGAGGCCAGCGCCGAAGTGGGCGCCGGCTTCTTCGGCCAGGAGAGGTACCGCGTGCAAGCCGCGGGCGATCTGGGGCCGTTCGACGGCTACATCTCCGCGACGCATTTCTCTGAAGACGGCTACCGGCGCAGCGCGACCACCAGCATCGACGGAATCTTTCTCAAGCTCGGCTACCGCTGCGGCCCGCTCGACGTGGCGCTCTCGTATCAGCAGCAGAGCAACTCCATTGGCCAGCCCGGTTCGCTGCCGCTCGACGCCGCCGCCACCGGCCCGCGCCAGAGCTTCACCCCGGGCGACTTCTTCGCGCCGCATCTGCACTTCTTGACCTTGAACGGCAAGCTCTTGCTGGGCGCGGGCTTCTCGCTCGACTTGAACCTCTTCGGCCGCAAGCTCGATCAGCAGCAGTTCAACGTGAACCTCGCCGACGACAACACCCGGCTCTTCTCCCAGGCGCTTTCGGCCGGCGGCGTGGCGCAGCTCACCCACGACTTCCGCAGCGGAATGTTCCGCAACCAATTGGTTGCAGGTCTGGACGTCGTCCGGCATCGCGCGACCATCCACGTGAACGAGGAGCAGAACGACGCCTCGCTTTCGGAGTGTCTGGACGGCGGCGGGCCTTGTCCTTTGAGCACGGACATCTCCGACCTGCAGGACGATCAGACGGCCATCGGCGTCTTCGGCCAGGACCACCTGACCATCGGCGAGGCGCTCAGCCTCACGGCGGGAGTGCGCTACGACTACGTCTCGCACTCGGTCGTCGACACCACGCCCAGCGCTCCGGGGCAGGCAGACGGAGACGTCAGTTACAGCCGCGCGCAGCCCATGGCCAGCGTGGCGTGGCGGTTTGCCAAGGGCCAGGAGATCTACGCGACCTACGCCGAAGGCTTTCGCCCGCCTTCGTTCCTCGAGCTGACCTGCGCCAGCGCCACCGCTCCTTGCGTGGGCTTGCAGGCCGGCGTCGCGCAAGATCCGACCTTCTTCACCCTCCAGGCCGTCAAGGCGCGCAGCTACGAGCTGGGCGCCCGCGGCAGCCAGGGGGTCTTCGAGGGCCGCGTCGCGCTCTACCGCATCGATCTCACCGACGACATCTTCTCCGTCTCGCCGGCCGGAACCGTGAACGTCTTCTTCCAGAACATCGGCGACACGCGCAGGCAAGGAGTGGAGGCTTCGCTGCGCGCCCGCGCGCCCGGCCTCGGCGAGGCACAGGTCAGCTACGTCTATGCGCAGGCCACGTTCTCGAACGACGTCTCGCTCTCCTCGGCGACGCAGCCGGGCACGCAGGAGCAGGTGCCTTCGGGCAGCAACCTGCCGCTCTCTCCGCACCACCGGCTCTCGGCCGATGCCACCTGGGAGGCGCGCCCTTGGCTCCGGCTGTCGCTCGACGGCAGCTTCGTCAGCGAGCAATTCTTTCGCGGCGACGAGGCCAACGCGCTGGCGCCCCTCTCTGCCTACTTCGTCATGGGCGCCACCGCGACCGCGAAGTACAAAGGACTGACCGTGCGGCTGCGAGTCAACAACCTGCTCGATTCGCACTACGCCACCTTTGGCACCTTCGCGCCCAACGGGAAGGTAGACGGGTCTCCGGTGCAGCCCTTCATTTCGCCCGCCGCAACAATCAATGCATTTCTCAGCGCCGGTTACTCGCTCTAGAGTCTCTCCATGCTCCTTGCACTTGTTCTCGCTACCAAAGTCTTCGTCAGCAATGAAGGTTCGGGCGACGTCACGGTCTTCGAGAACGACGTCCAGGTCGCGCAGTTTCACGTCGGCACGCGGCCGCGCGGCCTCGTGCTCGGCGCGGACGGGAAGCTCTACGTGGCGGTCAGCGGCTCGCCGCGCGGCGGCCCCAACCAGCGCGATGAGGATCTGCCGCCGTCGGACCACGCCCTGGACGGCATCGCGGTGGTCGACCTGGCCAACGGCAACGCCGTCTCGCGGCTGCCCGGCGGCAGCGATCCGGAGAACTTCGACCTGAGCCGCGACGGCAAGCTGCTCTTCGTCTCCAACGAGGACGCGGCCCTGCTGAGCGTCATCGACATCGCCGCGAAGAAGGCCATTGCCAGCGTGCCGGTGGGAGCGCAGCCGGAAGGCGTGACCGTCTCGCCCGACGGCAAGATCGTCATCGTCACCAGCGAAGAGGACTCCGATCTGAGCTTGATCGACGCCAAGACGTTCGCGCCGCTGGCCAAAATCCCGGTCGGCGCCCGCCCGCGCCAGGTGCGGTTTCTGCCCGACAGCTCGCGCGCGTTCGTCAACGCGGAGCAGGGCGCGGAGGTGGGCGTCATCGACGTGAAGCAGCGGAAGAAGATCGGCGCCGTCCACATCGAAGGCGTTGGCGCGAAGCCCATGGGCCTCGCGCTCACCCGCGACGGCAAGACGCTCTACGTCTCCACCGGCCGCGGCGGCGCGGTCGCGGTCATCGACACCAAATCCTTGAAGGTCACGCGCACGTTCGACAAGGTGGGCGCGCGGCCGTGGGGCATCGCGCTCTCGCCCGACGAGAAGAAGCTCTACACCGCCAACGGACCCTCCAACGACGTGTCGATCATCGACCTGGCCACCGGCGCCATCCAGAAGCTCAAAGCGGGGGCCTTGCCGTGGGGCGTCGCCGTCTCGCGATAGCTGCCGCGCTGCTGGTCTCTCGCGCCGCGCTCGCGGATGATCTGGGAGAGACCATCGTGGTCACGCCGGCGCGCGCTCCGCAGAAGGCCACCGACGCGGTGTCGCCGGTGAACGTCGTTCCCACGGCGGCGCTGGAGGGCGCGAAGGCGCTGGACGAAGTGCTGCGCGCAGACCCGTCGTTCGCCACCTTCCGGCGCAGCTCCAGCCTGGTGGCGGACCCCAGCTCGCAAGGCGTGAACCTGCGCGGCATCGGGCCGTCGGGTGTCTCTCGCGCGCTGGTGCTCAGCGACGGCATTCCCATCAACGACGGCTTCGGCGGCTGGGTCTATTGGGACTCGATTCCGCGCCTGGCCCTGGAGCGCGTGGAGATCGCGCCCGGCGCTTCGTCGGCGCTCTACGGCTCGGCGGCCATGGGCGGGGTCATCCAGCTGATCTCGCGGCCCATCCGCGACCGCGCCGAAGTCGAGCTGGAGGGCGGCACCGACGGCACCGCCGTTGGCTCGCTCTCGTTCGGCAAGAGCAACGGGCACAGCGGCGCCGCGCTGGATCTCGAGGGCCTCAGCACCCAGGGCTACCAGGTGATCGGCTCGCCCGGCCTCGTCGACCAGGACGCCTACAGCCGCCACGCCAGCGGCCTCCTCCGCGCCGAAACGCAGCTCAACGACGACTACAAGGTGACCTTCCGCGCCGGCGGCTTTCGCGAGTTCGAAAATGGCGGCACGCAGCTGACGACCGCAGGGGTGAAGCAGGGCGACTTTGCCGTGGGGCTCTCCAGCGCGGACTTGCAGCTGCGCTTCTTCGGCACCTTCGCGGAGTTTTCGCAGCGGCGCAGCCGGGTGCTGCCGGACGCGTTCGTGCGCACCAGCGAGACGCTCGCCGGCAATCAGCGATCGCCCGCGGACGATCAAGGATTTTCCATTCAGTGGAGCGGCCCCTGGGGCCTCACGTTCGGCGCCGACCTGCGGCGCATCTTCGGCCGGTCTATCGAGAGCATCGCGCCGGCGGTCTCGTCACCGTCGGCGGTGGTGGCGCGCACCTCGTCGGGAGAGCAGCTCGAGGGCGGCGTCTTCGTGCAGGAGATCTGGGAGCTGGATCGGCTGCGCGTGCAGGCCGCGCTGCGCGCCGACGGCTGGCGAAACCTGGGCGACGGCCGCGTCGAGCAGCTGTCGTCGGGCGCGTTCCAGACCACCGATCTGGGCACGCGCGATGACGGCCAGATCTCGCCGCAGCTCGCACTGCGCTTTCGCTTGATGCCCTGGCTCTCGCTGCGCGCCGCGGGCTACCGGTCGTTTCGCGCGCCCACCCTGAACGAGCTCTACCGGCCGTTCCAGGTCGGGCCGGTGCGCACCGATGCCAACCCGGCCCTGGGCCCTGAAACTTATTACGGCGGCGAAGCCGGCTTCGACTTGGGCTCCTATCTCACCGTGACCGGGTTCGCTTCGCGGCTGGAGCACCCCATCGTGAACGTGACCACCGGCGTGAACCAGCAGATGCGGCAGAACCTGGGCGAGGCCAGGCTCGCCGGCATCGAAGCGCGCGCTGCCTGGTCGCCCATCCGCGCCATCCTCTTCTCCGGCGCCTGGACCTATGTCCGATCAAGGGTGGCCGGGACGGACCTCGCGCTGCCGCAAGACCCCGAGCATCGGTTGACCGGCGCGGTGACGTTCAATCGCGCCGACTGGTTCACGCTGACCCTGCGCGCGCGCTTCATCTCGTCGCAATATGAGGACGATCAAAACACGCTGCGGCTGCCGGGCTTCACGGTGGTGGATGCCTCGATCTCGAGGAACATCCTCTCCAACCTGGAGGTGTTCGCCAGCCTGGAGAACGCGCTGGACCGGCGCTACCTGGTGGGCTTGCAGGGCGGGGTGGCCACCATCGGGCAGCCGATCTTCTTCCGCGGCGGCTTCCGCTGGTCTGCATTCTAGACCTCGTGTTATCCAGCGG
>DATBAA010000215.1:0-4233 GCA_036271755.1 Myxococcales bacterium
AGCCCGATGGGCGCGCAGCAGACGAGGCTTCCATCGTCGGCGCCTTTACGCTCGCTGTCTTCCCAGGCGATGACGCCCGACTGCGACGGCGGCTCTCCGGCCCGCAGGTTCTCCAGGGCCGACCGCATCAAGGCCCCAACCGCGGGCTTGCTCGAGAACCAGCGCACGAGCCCGCGGCCGACGTCTTCCAGATCGAGCAGCTTGCGCGCCGCCAACGAGCGCATGAGCAGCAGCGTCAGGGTGACGGCATTGCCCGGATCGCCCGTGCCCGAAGCCAGCGACTCTCCCGCGGCCGCGCCCAGGAGCGCGCCGATGAAGCGGCCCTTCTCGTCGATCTGCTGCTGCGTGATCGCGTTGGGGTGCTTCTTGAGGATGTTCGGATCCGGCCGGAACGAGCCCATGGCTGCAACCGTACTACGATGCGTGCTTCAGTTCGCGTTCGACGAACTCGAGCCGATCGTTGCCCCAGAAGCTGCGCTCGCCGACGAAGATGGTGGGAACGCCGAAGACCCCGCGAGCAAGCGCCAGCTCGGTGTAGCGGCGCAGGGTGTCCTTCACGTCCTGCTCGACCGACCGCGCGAGGAGCGCCTTGCCGTCGAGTCCCGCGGCGCTCAACGAGGCCTCGAGGACCGCCGGGTCGGAGACATCCTCGCCTTGCCCCCAATAGGTGTTGAAGAGCGCGCTCATGGCCTGCCGGGCCTTGTTCTGCGCTTCGGCCGCCACGCAGACCCGCAGCGCCTGGATGCAGCTGATGGGAAAGGCCTTGGGGATCTGCATCTTCACGCCATACTTCGCCGCCCAGCGAGCGGTGTCCGTGCCCATGTACCTGATCTGCTGGGCCGGCGGCATCTGGTTGCCCGTTGCCTTGCGAATGCCACCCAGCGTGATGGGCATGAGCTTCGCCGTAGCGCCCGTGCGCTTCTCGATGCCTTCGAGCTGCGTCGAGGCGAGGTAGCTGTACGGACTGGCCAGGTCGTAGAAGAAGTCGAAGCTGGGCATGGCGCGGCGTATATCGGGGCGGGAGCCGGGGAGCAACCCGCGTTATAGAGGACCCGTGCTGAAAATCTGCCCAGTCTGCCGGCGCACCTGGTCCGGCGGCCGCGACTGCCCGCACTGCGGCGACGGCCATCCGCTCATCGACGTCGCCGGCGAGCAGGGCCGCAAGACGTTCTTGCGCGACAAGGAATTGGCCGCCGCCATCCGCGGCTACTATGGCGCGCGCACCGGCATGCTGATCGCCTTCTGGGGAATCCTGCTCGGGCTCGTCCTGGCGCTGATGCTCTGGCGCAAATCGCTGCTCGACGCCGGCGCCCACCGCACCGCGCTCACCGCCGCCGCCGTCGTCTGCGCAGTGGCGCCGTTCCTCGTCGCGCTCGTCCTCGCCAACCAGGTGGTCCGCCGCTTCTCGCGAGGTTGTATCGGCCGCGCACCCGGCCCGGGCGACATCCGCATCGCCCGCCCAGGCGACGCCCGCAAGGATCTGCTGGGCTTCGGCCAACGCGGCTGAAGAACCTCGCGAAGCTCAGCGGAGGCCGGCGTCGAGCTCTTCGGAGAGCGCGGCGAGCATCTCTTGCGCCGCGCCGACGCTGGCGGGGGACTTCGCCAGCACCTTGCGGACAGCCTGCTCCACCACGCCGGTCTTGAGCGTGTCGAGCTTCTTGCCCTTCTGGGTCAGGCTGAACAGCGCCCGCCGGGCATCTCGCGGGTCGCTCTTGCGCTGCAGCATGCCGCGCGCCTCGAGGCGCTTCAGGATGCCGGTCAGCGTCGAAGGGTGGACGTGCAGGATCTCCGCCACGCGCCCCGCCGCGATGCCCGGAAAGCGCCCGACGATGCGCACCACCAGCCGCTGCGGGCCAGTCACTCCGAAGGTGGACTCCATGCGCTTCGAGGCCGACTGCAGCGCGTGATCGACGGCCCAGAGCAGCCGCATGAAGTCCAACACGGCGCCCAGCGGCGGTTCGGTGCCGTCGTCCGGCGCCGGCGAGATCGGAGGCGGCGTGCTCTCGTCTGGGTTCATGGGGGCGGGCAAGATTTCACGGGGTGGTTGCGAGCGCAACCTACTTGAGCAGCGACGACAGCTCCTTGAACTCGGGAGTTCCGGCCACGCCCAGCAGATCGAAGACGCAAGCCTCGGTGCTGGTCAGGACCGCGCCCGACTTTTCGCAGAGCGACAGCCCGGTCTCGCGATTTTCGGCCGTGCGGGACAGCACCGCGTCGCGCGGGACGAAGACGGTGAAGCCGCCGCGCGAGAGGTCGCGCACTGTCTGGTAGACGCAAACGTGCGTCTCCATGCCGGCGACGATGATCTGCTTGCGCCCGCTCTGCATGATGGTCCGCGCGATGGCCTTGTTGCCGCCGCAAGAGAACTCCAGCTTCTCCATCGGCGGCTCGGGAATCAGCTCGCGCAGCGCCGGCAGCGTCGGCCCCAGACCTTTGGGATACTGCTCGCTGGTCACCACCGCCACGCCCAGCCTCCGGGCGGCCTTGATCAGCGTCTCGAGGTTCTTCACCAGCGGGCCCATGCCGGCTTCGGGCATGGCCTTCACCAGCCGCTCCTGCACGTCGACCACCAGCAGCAGCGTATTGGCGCGGTCGAGCGCGAGGTTCAACGGCTCCGAGTGGTCGTGATCAGATGGCATAGCCTTGCGCGCCGCTCGCCGCGGGCGCCTCCGGGTCGAGCATGACGTTGACGCAGGCGACGGTGTTGCTCGCCACCGCGCGCTCCAAGGCTCCGCGGATCTGCGCAGGGTCGGTGACGTATTCGCCGTAGCCGCCCATCGCCTCGACGATCTTGTCGTAGCGCGTGGGCGCGAGCAGCGTGCCCGGGCTGTGCTCGGCGCCGAAGAGCTGCACTTGCGGCAGGCGGATCTGTCCCCAGGCGGCGTCGTTGCCCACTACGCAGACCATGGGCAGCTTGAAGCGCAGCGCGGTGTCGAAGTCCATGCCGTTCAGGCCGAAGGAGCCGTCGCCCTGGATGACGAAGACCGTCCGGTCCGGGTGCAGCAGCTTGGCGGCGATGGCGAAGGGTGCGCCGACGCCCAGGCAGCCGAGCGGGCCCGGGTCGAGCCAGCGGCCCGGCTTGCGCAGGCCGATGACCTTGGCGGCGATGGCCACCCAGTTGCCGCCGTCGGCGACGAACATCGCGTCCGGGCAGGAGCGCGCCACGTTGTCGAGCTCGCGCGCCAGCCGGAAGTGATGCACCGGAGTCTGGCTGCTGCTCTCGAAGACGGCCTGCTTTGCGGCCTTGCGCGTCTCGTCCGAGCGCAATCCTTGCAGCCACGAAGCGGACCGCGACGCAGCCGGAAGCGCGGCGCCGATCTGCTCCAGGACGCTGCGCGAGTCGCCGATGATCCCCACTTCCACCGCGCGATTGCGCCCGATCTCGGACGCGTCGGAATCGACCTGGATGATCTTCGCGTCCTCGCCGATGCCCGCGCCGTAACCGAGGCGGAAGTCCAGCGGAGTGCCCGCGATCAGCACCACGTCGGCCTGCGCCAGCGCGTCCTTGCGGGTGTTGGAGAAGAAGTGCGGATGGTCCGCCGGCAGGCAGCCGCGGCCCGCGCCGTTCAAGTAGACGGGCGCGGCCAGCTTTTCAGCCAGCGCTGCCAGCGGCGCCGGCGCGTCGTCCCACCAGATGGAGCTGCCAGCGATGATCGCCGGCCGCACGGCCTTGCCCAGAAGCCCCGCGGCCGTCTCGATGAAGCGCGGATCTCCGGGCATGCGCGCGTGCGTGCGATACGCGGTGGGCAGCTTGCACTCGTCTTCATCCACCCCGTTGGAGAGCACGTCCCAGGGCAGCTCGAGAAACACCGGCCCGGGCCGCCCCGTCAGCATCAGCCGGAACGCGCGCGCCATATACGTGGGCACGCGATCGGGCGAAGGAATGCGATCGCTCCACTTGGTGATGCGGGTGAAGAGATCGACCTGCTCCATCTCCTGCAGCGAACCCTTGCCGGCATTGAAGCTGGGCGCCGCGCCTCCGAGCAGCAGCACCGGACTGGAGGCGGCCCAGGCGTTGGCGATGCCGGTCAGTGCGTCGGTCACTCCCGGGCCGGCGGTCACGGCGACCACGCCGATGCCACGCGTGAGCCGGGCCGTCGCGTCTGCTGCATGCGCCGCGGCCTGCTCGTGCCGCGTGTCGATGATCTGGATGCCCTCGTCGATGCAAGCCGCGTAGATGGGCGCGATGTGCAGGCCGCTCAGCGTGAAGACGTGCTTCACGCCTTCAGCCTT
>DATBAA010000216.1:0-4706 GCA_036271755.1 Myxococcales bacterium
AGCGCGCTCTCGCCCACGAAGGCGCTCGGCGGCGCGGCCAGCAGCTTGAACGCGGCCAGCAGCGCGACTCCGGGCAGCGCCCCGAGCAGGAACGGCACTAGTTTGTCGCGCTTCAACGCCAGCAGCCCCGCGGCGAGGCAGAGCGCGTAGACGAGCCCTTCATTCTTGGTCCAGATGCCCAGGCCGGCAGCGAACCCCGCGAGCAGCGGCGCGTCCAGCTGGAGCAGCGCCGCGGCGGCGAAGAGGTAGAGCGCCAGCGGCACGTCTGACTGCTGGTTGGCGGTAAAGGTGACGAAGCAAGGCATGCCGCAGAGCGCGAGCCCGGCCAGCAGGCCCGCGCGGCGGCCGTACAGCCGCGAGACGGCGAGCGCCACCAGCGCGACCAGGAGCGCTCCGAAGAGGAAGGCGATCGCGGCCGGCGCGGCGTACGACTCTCCGCGCAGCAAGAACACCTGGGCAACGACGCCGGGCAGGAGCCACGGATAGTCCTGGTGCGCCCAGAAGAGCATCTGCGGCGAGAAGGCGGCCGCGGCGTCGGCGGCGCGCACCAGGAAGCGGGCGCGCAGGTTCCACAGCATCCAGGCGTCCCAGCCGCCGTCGGGAAAGCGCAGCGTGTGCTCGACGAAGAGCAGCGCGGTGAGAGCGCACGCCGCGGCAAAGAGCCCCATCAGCCAGCGCGGAGCGCCGGAAGCAGCCGCCGGAGACGTCTGAGACTCATCGGAAAGCGTCTGAGACTTGCCGGAAGACGTCTGAGACTTGCGCGCTGGCCGCTTCGCCAGGAAGAGCGCCGCTCCGGCGCAGGCGAGGAGCAGATCCTTGGCGGCCGTTCCGCGTGCTCCGAAGGCCAGCCATTGAGCGGCATACGCAGCAGACCAGGTGCCCAAGCCGAGCGCGAAGGCCAGCGCGCAGCGCAGCGCGAGATCGCCGGCCCGCCGCGGAAGGCCCGCTTCGACCAGCCCGGCGCCGGCGCAGGCGATCGCCAAGAGCGCGAGCAGGCTCATTTGCCCAGCACCGCGAGGCCCGGACCCGCCTCGGCCACCACGCGCAAGCCGTGCTTCCGCACAAGCGCAGCGAGGCCGGCAGGATCTTGCAAAACGGCGACGACGGTCTGCGCCTGATCGTCTCCGTTGCGGAGCAGCAGCGGCGCCAGCGCGAACTGCGCTTCCTCATAGAGCCGCGTGCCCGGCGCGGCAGGGTCGTCCTGCTGGGTGGCGGCGGGCAGCGCGTCGCTCAGGTAGCCCACCGGGCCCTGCGCCGGCAGCAGGCTCTTCAGCCGGCGAAAGCGCTCGTCGAGGTGCGCTCTGGGCGGCTCGAATCGGGGCTCGGCGACGAGGTGGAAGTACCCCGCGCGGCAAAGGCCCACGAGCGCCAGGGCCACCACGGCGATTTCCGAACGCGAGAGCCGCACGGCGGGCGCACGCTCGTCTCCTTGGCAGAGCAAGTCAAGCGAGCTTGCGCAAAGGGAGGGTTTCGGCTATCCATCTGCGCCCTTTTCGCCCGGCAGAAGACCCCGCGCACCCCGCGCGAGCAATCTGCGGGAACTTCAACGAGACAACCGATGCGCGAGAACATCCACCCCGCCTATCCCAACGCCAAGGTCCACTGCGCCTGCGGCGCCACCTGGGAGACCCGCTCCACCAACGGCGACCTGACGCTGGACATCTGCAGCAACTGCCACCCGTTCTTCACGGGCAAGCAGAAGCTGATGGACACGGCCGGCCGCATCGACCGGTTCAACAAGAAGTACGCGAATTCGCCCAAGGCCGGCGAGCCTGCCAAGAAGGAAGCCGCCCCGGTCGCCAAGGCCGCTCCGAAGGCCGACAAGCCCGCCAAAGAGAAGAAGCCCAAGGCCGAGAAGCCCGCCGCCAAGGCGTAATCAGCTTCAGCCAGCTGCAAAAAACGAAGGGCCGCCCCTAGGGAGCGGCCCTTCTTTTTTCGCGAAGCCAAGAGGGGGGATTCTCAGCTCCGGGAAAAATGGCGGCAGCGACCGGGTCGAGGGGGGGATCTCTTCCGGGGCGCTACCGCCGCGCTCGCTCTACTTCTCGCGAGCGGCAACCTTGTTGAGGCCTTCCTCGTCGCGCAGGACGAGCAGGCGGCCCTGGTTCGCCAGCAGCCCGTCGCGCTTCATCTTGTTGATGAGCGTCGAGACGAACGACCGCGAGGCGCCGACCAGGTCGGCCAGGTCCTGCTGGGTGATGCCGTGCAGGCAAAGCTCATTGCTGGGGGCGACGCGCTCGCCGTGGGCGACCGCGAGAGCCTGGAGCATCTCGGCCAGGCGGGCCGGGACGTCCTTGCGGGTGAGGCCGAGGACGCGCTGGCGGAGCAGGCGGACGCGCTCGTTCAGGGCGCGGATGACGTCGACCGCGAGCGCGGGGCGGGCCTCGAGCAGCGCGCGGAAGTCGCGGCCCTCGATGCTCCACACTTCGCACTTGCCCGAGGAGACCGCGAGGTCTTCCATCAGCGAGCCCTCGGGGCGGAGCACTTCGCCGAAGAGGTCGCCCGGCTTCAGGATGGAGAGGACCGACCGGCTCTTGCCCTTGCCCTGGCGGAGTAGCCGGACGCGGCCCGAGCGGAGCAGATACACCTTGTCTGCCGGCATGCCGGGCCGGTAGATGACCGCGCTGTGCCCGAAGGTCTCCACCTTGAAGTAGCCGCGGAAATCGACGACGTCGGCCGGCGGCAGGCTCGGAGAAGCGAGGGGCTGGAACTGCTGCTGGTAGCGCGGGTCGGCGATCTGAGGACGCATTCTGTGCTCCGAGCGAGAGTGGTTACGGTCCCTGCTTGAGCACCCGGCGTGCCAACCGCTGAACAATCAAAAACTACAGTAGATTCAATAGTGTGAACTATCGTACCCTATGCCGGGCGAGCGTCTGTTTGAACGGAACGTTCACAACGCGCCGACCAAAATGTAAAAATGATTGAACGAAACGTTCAGGCGTCGTCTACGTAAAGTCCATACTTGCGCAGTTTCCGCTCCAACGTGGGCCGCGAAATGCCCAGGAACTGGCAAGTCTTTCCACGGTGTCCGTTCGTCAACGCCCAGACGCGCTCGATGTGCTGGCGCTCGACCTCGTCGAGTGTCTGGATTCGTTCAGTCGCAGCGGCTTTTACCGGCGCCGGGGCCGAAGCGGCGGCCAGGGACGCGACGAAGCGCGGCGCAGGCGACGGCTGCTCGATGAGGTGCTCCTCGAGCAGCATGTCGCCTTGCGAGAGCACGGCCGCCCGGGTGAGCACGTTCTCCAGCTCGCGCACGTTCCCCGGCCAGGCGCGCCGCTGCAGCTTCTCCAGCACCTCGCGCGGCACCCGGCGCAGGTTCTTGTGCAGGCGCTGGTTGATCTTCATCAAGAGGTGCTCGACCAGGGCCGGCAGATCCTCGGGCCGCTCGCGCAGCGGCGGCAGCGCCAGCGTCACGACCTTCAAGCGCTGGTAGAGATCCTCGCGAAACCGGCCCGCCGACACCTCGGTCTGCAGCTCGCGGTTGGTGGCCGCGAGGATGCGCGCCTTGATGGCGATGCGCCGTACGCCGCCCACCCGCTCGACTTCGCGCTCCTGCAGCACGCGCAAAAGCTTCGCCTGCAGGTTGCCCGACAGCTCGCCGATCTCGTCCAAGAAGATGCTGCCGTCTTCGGCCAGCTCGAACTTGCCGGGCTTGGCCTGCAGCGCGCCGGTGAAGGCGCCCTTCTCATGGCCGAAGAGCTCGCTCTCCAAGAGCGTGTCGACGATGGCCGAGCAGTTGATGCCGATGAAGGGCTTGGCCGGCGCGGAGTAGCTGTGGATGACCCGGGCGATCAGCTCCTTGCCGGTGCCGCTCTCTCCCTGGATGAGGACCGTCGCGCGCGAGGCGGCTACGCGGCCCACGTCCTTGAAGAGCTGCTGCATCGAGGACGAGGTGCCGACGATGTCGTCCATCTTGAAGTTGCGGTTGGTCTCGACCGACAGGTAGTCGCTGCCGCGCGAGAGCCTGCGCACCTCCAGGGCGCGGTCGAGCGCGACGTCGAACGCCTGGATGTCGATGGGCTTGTGGATGTAGTCGAACGCGCCGGCCTTCATGGCGAGGATGGTGGTCGCCATGTCGTGGTGCGCGGTGATCATCAGCACCGGCGCCTCCGGAGCGCGCTTCTTCAGCTCTGGAATGAGGTCGATGCCGGACGCATCGGGCAGGCGCATGTCGAGGATGATGGCGGCAGGCGGGGTCTCGCCGGCGTAGCGGACTCCGTCGCTGCCGGTGCCGGCCGAGAGCACGCCGAAGCCGCGCTCCTCGAGATGCATGGAGAGCAGCTCGCGGATGGAGCGATCGTCGTCGACGATGAGGATTGAATCCATGGGACGTTCAGGAGGCCAGGAACGTCACGACGATAACATTTCCCCCGCTGGGTCGCTCTTCGATGCGCGCGTTGCCGCGGTGCTCGCGGGAGATGCGTGCAACCACTGCCAGCCCCAGGCCGCTGCCGCGCGCCCGCTGCGGCGTGAAGGGCACGAAGGCCTTTTCGCGCAGCTCGGGAGGCAGCGTGCGGCCCGGGTCCGCGACCGAGACCTCGAAGCCTCCGGGCAGCTCGCGGACGGTGACCTCGACGGCGCCGCCGCCGGCCTCTTCCGCCGCCACCGCCGCCTGCCGCGAGAGGATCTTGATGGCCGTCCGGACGCGCACCGGGTCGAGCACCACCGGCACCATCCGCTCCGGGATCTTGCGTACGAAGGTGACGTTG